>CBDVBZ010000167.1:0-6698 GCA_965372355.1 uncultured bacterium
GTTCGGCGACCCCCTCCGGGGACCCTCTTTCAGAGGACAGGCAGGCAGGACCCGCCGCCGGCCCGCCGCCTAGCTCAATACGGAGTCGATCTTCTCGGTGATCGCCTGTTTCGGCTGGGCTCCGACAATCCTCTCGGCCGGCTCGCCGTTCTTGAAGATCATAAGGGTCGGGATGCTCATGATCCCGTATTTGGCGGCTATCTGCTGGTTCTCGTCGGTGTTCACCTTGCCGACTTTGATCTTGCCGTCGTAATCCCCGGCGATCTCCTCGACGATGGGCGCGACGATCTTGCAGGGACTGCACCACGGCGCCCAGAAATCCACTAGCACCGGCACTTCCGATTTGAGAACATCCTGTTCGAAACTACTATCCGTAATGGTCAGTTCTTTACTCATAACTTCCTCCTGTAAGCCCTCCCATGGGGCGATTTGCTTATGAACGGTATATAACATAGCGGATACCACCCATTTTGCAAGTGAATTGTTGGCGTCCTCCCGGCGAGTGGGCTTCACAACTCGGCATTTTTGCCCTATATTCTTAATTGGAGTCTATAATGGAGGATACCATGATCGCTTTCAAAGAAATCATCGTACCGACGGACTTCTCGGAGCACTCGTTGAGGGCCCTCGACTACGCCGTCGAAATCGCGGATAGATTCTCATCGGAGCTCAAGCTTGTGTACGTTATCGAGCCGTTGATACAGGCGGCCGATGTTGCGTGGAGTTCGGTGGATTTCGACAGGCTCAATCGCGCTCACAAAGATTCTGCCGATAGACAGATCAGAGCGCTCCTGGACGAACGGATCCCCGAGAGCGTCCCCGCCGAGTTCGTGATTCTGACCGGGAAGCCCTTTATCGAGATCGTCGGACTCGCCAAGGCGGACAACGCGGATCTCATCGTGATGGCCACACACGGTCGGGGCGCGATCTCACAAATTCTCATGGGAAGTACCGCGGAAAAAGTGGTTCGGAGGGCTCCCTGCCCGGTGCTAACGGTCAAGCACCCCAAACAGCTCTTTGAAATGCCCTAGCTTTTCAAGGAGCCGACGGCGAGCGCCGTGAACGCCACGGTTGCCCGGCACGGACCCGAACGTCTCTCACCCATTGCGCGAGCCGCTCTCCGATCACGTAGTATGTGGGGAGCGCGACGAGTGTCAGCACCGTACCCATCGCGAGTCCACCGATCACCGCGCGCGCAAGCGGATAGTACTGCGAGCCGGCGATGTTTGTCTGGCCGATCGCGGGAACGAGCGATCCAAGCGACATCGGCAGCAGCCCGAGAATCGTTGTAACAGCCGTCATGACGATGGGTCTGAATCTCTCGCTTCCACCCTTTAGAATCGCCTCGTAGATCGTATCTCCTCCGCGCCGGAAGTTGTTAATGTGGTCGATCAGAACGATGCCGTTGTTTACGACAATTCCGATCAGAATGACCACTCCGATCATCGCCATCAGGTTGACGGCGGTATTCGTGATGAGCAACACCAGGACCACACCCACAACGGAGAACGGGAGGCAGAGCATGATGATCAACGGATGGAGCAGCGACTCGAACAGCGCCGCCATCACGAGATACACGCAGACCAGCGCGAGCAGAACGTTCACGAGCATGTCGTTCTTCTGATCTTGTTCCTCCTGGTATTCTCTGTCGAAGGACCACGAGTACCCGACGGGCAACTGGAGCGAGTTCATCACCGCGGCAACCGTGTCGTTCATCTCCTTGTACTTCTCTCGATCGAATGCGCCATCGATCGTCACCGAACCCCTCTGGTTCTCGCGATGGATCGTCATGGGCGCACGGTCTACGGACAGATCCGCCACGGTCCCCAGCGTCACATCCCTGTCGTCGTTCGTCCCCACGAGCAGGTTCTTGAGGTTGTGTAGCCCGACCCGGTCCTCCGGCGACAGCGAAATACTCATCGGCACCTCACGGTCGGGCATCTGAAACCGGCGCAGCGGCATACCGCGAAATGTGAGATTCATGATCCCGCTCACCGTCTGCGGAGATATGCCGTACTGTTGTGCCAGATCCCGGTTGAGCGAGATCTTGATCTCCTCGGCGCCTTTCTCGATGCTCGTCCGGACATCGGTCATACCTTCGACGAGCGACAGGCGCCTCTTGACCTCCAGGGCGAGTTCCTCGAGCATGAGCATATCCTCGCCGAAGAGGGTCACCCCAACGGTCGCCACTCCACCGGCACCGCCACCCTCGTCGTCTCCGAAGCGCAGGCGCACGCCGGCAAGCTCCGGCAACGCCTCGCGCAGATCCTCCCGTATCTGTTTGAGGCGTTTCTCGCTGAGATATCTGTCGTCAAAATAGATCGTCGTACCGGCACGGTTGTCGGCATAAAAGCTGTACACCTGCTTGACCTTTAGTTCTTCCTTTTTCTCTTCCAGTACTTCCTCCACGCGGTTGATGTATTTTTCCGTCTGTCTGTAGGTCAGGTTGTCGGTGAAATCGTAGGAGATGTACAGATTCTCGATCAGTTCCCCTTCCATCATATTGAAATCGAGTTTGAACACCGTCGCCGCGCCGATCGTAAGGGCAAGGACAACGGGAATAATGACAATGCCCGTCAGGATCGGGTGTTTGTGCGCCGTCCAGCGCAGGGTCGTGACGTAAGAGGACTGCAACTTCTCCAGCAAACGCGATTTCTTGACCTTGGCGGGTTTCAGAAGGCGTGACGTGAGGAACGGTATGAGTGTTAGTGAGATAAGAAGCGAGAACAACAATGCAACGGAAATCGTTATCCCGACCTGAGAGAGATAGGTCATGATGCCGGATGAATCCTTTGTGACAATAATCGGGGCAAAAACGATCACGGATGTCAATGTGGCCGCGACGACCGCCCTGGCCACTTCCTTCGAGCCGATGATCGATGCCTGAACGCTGGGCACGCCCGCCGACTGATGTCTAAAGATCGACTCCAGAACGACGATAGCGTTATCTACCAGCATTCCAACTCCGAGCATCAGCCCCATCATGGTCAGAATGTTGAGCGAGTTGCCGGAAAAGTACAGAAAGCCACACGTGCACAGAAGCGCAAACGGTATGGCGATGGCGACGATGATAGTGGTCAACAGGCGACGCAGAAAAAAATAGAGGATCAGGATTGCGAACAAGGCGCCGATAACACCCGCCTGTTTGAGCCCATCGAGACTGTTGACGATCTGCTCCGACTGGTTCCAGAACAGAAGGATGTTGATGCCCTCCATACGCGGATCATTGTTGATCTTATCCAGCTGTGCCTGAACCCTACGCCCCAACTCGACCGAATTCGCATCCGAGGCCTTCTGGATCCAGAAGGCGATACAGGGTTCGCCATCGAGGTGCCGGCCGTAGTTGATGAGCGGCTCGCCGTAGTAGACTGTTGCGACGTCCTTGAGCCTCAAACCCGCTTCGGTGATCGTGAGGTTCTCCACATCTTCGAACGACCTGAAGTTACCAAGACCACGAACGCTATATCGAAGTCCTTGCGCCGTCACCTCCCCGAGAGAGAGCGTCATGTTCATATTCTGAATGAGCGCGAACAGGCGGTCGATATCCACCCCATGCGCCTTGAGCTTGTCGATCTCGAGATAAATCGATACCTCCTGCGGCTCGATACCGTCGATACCCACGCGTCCGACACCCTCGATGCGCTTGATCGGGTTGATGATCGTCTTCTCCAGCAGGTCGTAACTCCCCATCAGATCCCGCCCCTTGGCGGAGATCCGCCCCACCATGATCGGCTGATCGTTCGAGTTGAACGTAAAGAGCTGTATTCGCTCGATGTCCCTGGGGAGCTCGCCGCGGATCTGGTCGACCTTTTCCTTTACCTCCATGCGGAGCACATTGACATCGCGACTCCAGTCGAACAAAACACCGACAAAGGCGCCATCCGCCGACGATTCGGAGAATATGGTTTGGACATCCCCCAGCGTGCTAAAGACCTCTTCGAGAGGCTTTGTGATCTGCCGTTCGACGTGCGCGGGGACGGAGTTCGGATACGTGACAAAGATCCCGATGAACGGGAAGTCCATCTGCGGGAAAAACTCGACTGGGAGCTTGGTTACGGAGATCAAACCCAGAGAGAGCAGCGTGACGAGCATGATCGTCACGATCACGGGTTTGTGAACCGCGGCCTCGTAGAGTTTCATTGTGTACCCTTTTTGTCGAATGTGTGTCTATTTGACGCGATCGACCAGAGAATAGACACATGGAATCACGAGAAGCGTCAGTACCGTCGCGCCCAGCAAACCGCCAATCACCGTCAACGCCATCGGTGAGCGAATCTCGGCGCCTTCGCCCAGACCGAGCGCCATCGGCAGCAGCCCGAGAACGGTTGTCAACGTGGTCATGATGATGGGGCGCAGGCGGATCCGGGCCGCCTCCTTGATAGCCAGCATCTTTTCCATCCCGTCCCGGCGGAGCTGGTTGATGTAATCGATAAGAACGATGCCATTGTTCACGACGATCCCCGAGAGCATGATCACGCCGATAAAAACGACGACGCTGAGCGACTGGCCAGTGGCGAGCAACAGCCAGACCACACCGATCGCTCCGAGCGGTACGGTGAACAGTATGATAAACGGATGGACGAATGATTCGAACTGTGAGGCCATCACGAGATAGACGAGAAAGATGGCCAGCAGCAACGCAAAAACGAGGCTCTTGAACGAGCGGTTGAGCTCTTCGTTCTGCCCGGCGAGTTCGACGGTCACACCCGCTGGCAGTGGTACATCGGCGATGAGGCCTTCGATGTCCGAGGATACCGACGCCAGGTCGCGACCCGACAGATTGCCCGTCACGACGGCTGCACGCTGCTGCGAAATACGGGTGATCTGGGTTAGCCCGCGGGCAACATCGATGTCGGCCACCGTCCCCAACATGATCGGCGTGCCTTCCCGCTCACCCACCACGAGCGAGCGAAGCTCACCGACGTTCTCCGCCTGCCAGGCCGATGTCCGCACGCGGATATCGATCTGGATCTCGCGTTCCTTGAACTTTGTCGGCACTTCTCCCTGGATCTTTGTCTTGAGCTTGTTGGACACGTCGTCCAGCGACAGACCGAAAGAGGATAGACGATCACGATCGAACACGACATTGACCTCGGGGTTGCCGATTTCCATCGATGATCTTGCGTCCTTGATCCCGGGTATCCGGGCCAACTCCCTCTCGAAGTGATCCGACAGCCGCCGCAGGGTCTCGAGATTGTAGCTGTATATCTCCACCTCGACCGGCGTCTGCAGCGTGAAGTACATCGGTCTTGCAAACTTGAATTCCATGTTCTCGATAGATGCGAATCGGTTTCGAAGCGTCTCGATGATCCGCTCTTCCTGCTTGCGGTTTCCCTCATCCTCGAGAGCGATGTTGAGCTGTCCGATGTTTTTGTCTTTGCTCTTCGTGTTGCTACCAAGCCTCGTAGCCGTCCCGACACTGGTGAAATAGCTGCTTATGCCGGGCACATCGGCTGCGATTTCTTCCATTTGGGTCAGACGCGCGTCTGTCGCCTCGAGCGTGCTGCCCTCGGGCAGGCGGACGTTGAAGGCGAACTCGCCCTGCGAGAACTGAGGAATAAGTTCGGATCCCAGAAACCGGCCCGCCCACAGGCTCACTGCGAACAGGAGCACCATGGCCATAAGAAACGTCCGCCGATGCGACAGCGCCCCGGCGAGAGCGGGCTGATAGCGGCTCTCGACCCAGTCGTAGAGTCTGCCAAAACCGTCGAGAAGGGGCCTGACAAGAACCGAGGCACCCGTCTGAATAACGCGCAGCACCTTTCGAAAAACCATCAGCCCGAAGGCGGGGATGGTCCAAGTAAGGAAACCCCAAACGTTGATACCGCCGCGGATCACCCGGCGCCGTTTCTTGGGAGTAGCATCCTCTTCGCCGAAAATGGCCACCGGGTCGACCGCTGGCCGGCCCTGCAGCGAGGAAACCATGGGGATCAGCATTAACGCCACCATGAGCGAAGCGAGGAGCGAGATCGACACCGTCAGCGCCTGGTCCCTGAACACCTGCCCGGCGATTCCTTCGACGAATACGATCGGCAGAAACACCGCCACGCTCGTGAGCGTCGAGGCGATCACGGCCCTACCCACTCCACTGGCGCCCTTAAAGGTGGCCTCTTTCCGATCCAATCCCTGGTCTTTGTATCTCGAAATGCTCTCGAGCACCACGATCGAGTTGTCGACGAGCATGCCGACACCGAGCGCGAGCCCCCCAAGCGACATGAGATTCAATGAGACACCCAACTGGCGCATCAGGACAAACGTCGCCATTATGGACACGGGTATTGAGACACCAATAATCACCGTGCTGCGCAGGTCCCTCAAAAAGAGATAAAGAACGATGACAGCGAGCAGTCCACCGAGGATGGCATTGAGAAGAACCTCGTTGATCGACGTCTTGATAAAGCGAGATTGATCGAAGAGCACTTCCATACGCACGTTCTCGGGCAGCGTGCGCTGCAGCCGTTCTACTTTTCTGCGTATGCTCCCGGCGACCTCGACCGTATTCGCATCCCCTTCCTTGTGTATCGCGATCTCGACGGCTTCCTTGCCCTTGATACGACTGATCACCTCGCGCTCGCGGTAGCCCCGTGTCACGGTTGCCAGATCTCCAAGAACGATCCTGCGCCCGTCTACCTGGGCAATGATCGTGTTGCGGATATCATCGATATCCTCGAACTCGTTCTCCGTCCGCAGCAGAAACT
>CBDVBZ010000168.1:0-6697 GCA_965372355.1 uncultured bacterium
GCGCCGTCCCTCGTCGTCCAGCGCCGCGATTCGTACGTTGTTTCCAAGGCGCGACACCTTGAAATTGATGTGACGGGTTTTGTTGGGTCCAGTTGTCGACATTTTCTCGACGATGACCAGGACCTCGTTGCCGTCCCATGTGTCGATGACGAGGCTTCCGCGGGCCACATCGAGATCGATGACGCCGCCCTCCTCGAAGTCGATCGCCATGGTGACCGTCTCGCCCTGCTCGTCTACATCGAGTGTGACTTCCTCGGCAGGCTGCGCCTCATCGGAGGCGTGGTCCTGGCCGGCCGTTTGCCCGACCGGTTTGGATTCCACCTCACCGCCAAGGACCGTAGCCGCCGCCAATGAAAAGACGATGACGATCAGGGCCGCCACCTGAAAAAGTCGAAACGCGGAGATTTTCCCAAAACCCGTGAGGTGTAGAGATCTCATCATTCTTCTCCAGACCACGAAGCGCCCCATGGGGGACAACTTCGGCTAGGGGGTATCTGTGAAACGATGAACGTCCGGTTGATGCGGTGCGCTGAGGATGGGGTGTTTGCAACCCGGATCGGGATCACTAAGTGTAAAATGTGCTGCCGTTCGGCCGCTGTCAATACGTCTGAGATCCATCGTGCAATTCTGTGGGGCATCATACTTATTAGACCGATCCGGCCCCGTTTTGGTTGCACACTATCTCACCGGCGAGTCGTTTTTGCCGCAACCTAAAGAGAGGCGCCCGGTGGCCAGGACCACCAAACGCCTCTTAACTGATAACCAGCTTTACAGCAATAGCTTAGAACACTCAGCGCGAGCGCGGGCTATTGTTCGATCTCGGTGATATTCTCCTTCACCGCTTTGACACCCCAGCGAAACGCCTCTTCGTTGAGGGGGATCATCGCGCACTTGTGCTTGAGGCTCACACGCAGGGCGGTGAGAAACGAATCCTCATCGAGGATCTTCGTCGCCTCCTGAAGCGCGCCCAGGGCAACCACGTTCTTCACTACCCGGGTGCCGAGATTCTGAGCAATGGCTCCGCAGGGCACTGGAACCACCCTGACGCCGGGGGCGAACTCGGGCACCTCGGTGATCACGCTCGAATCGTAGATGACGACCCCGTTTTCCTTCACCGCAGGGCCGAACTTCGCCAGACTCGGCGCGTTGAACGCCAGGAGGACGAGCGGTTTGGCCGCGGCGGGTGACAGGACCTCTTCACGCGCCACGTGAACATCCGCGTAGGACGTGCCTCCACGCGATTCCGGCCCGTAACTCGGGATGTGCGTAGCGTCATAACCTTCCGTGATAGCGGCTTTGGTGATCAAGAGGGCGGCGGTCTGCGCTCCGTCGCCACCCGACCCGGCGACCTTGACCGACACATCGTCGGGGTCGAGATGCGTTGGGAAACCCTTCGTAAACGTCGGCATCTCATCCCTCTCCGCCTCGAGGATATCCAGCATCTTTTCCGGGTCGAACTCGGGTTTTTCCGGGTGGAACCACGGGTCTTCATCCACGTCCTTGAAGACCCCCAGCGGAAACACGGGAACGACCTCATCGCGCACGTGTTCCTCGGATTTGATGGGCGAGAGGCCCCAGTGCGTGGGGCACTCGGCGAGGATCTCGACGATGCCGAATCCGCGGCCATCGATCTGGAGCTGGAGAACCTTCTTGATTGCCTTCTGGGTCGCCTTGCGTGTTTTCTGGTCGTACAGCGCCGTACGCTCCACATACACGGGTCCGTCCAGGCTCGCCATCATCTCGGCAACATGGAGCGGCGGGCCCTGCATCCTTTCCCTTCCCATCGGGGTCGTGCTGGATCGCTGGCCCATCAGTGTGGTGGGCGCCATCTGTCCACCCGTCATCCCATAGATCCCGTTGTTGACAAAGATGACGCTGATCGGCACACCGAGCTGAGCCGCGTGCATGATCTCCGCGAGACCGATCGAGGCCAGATCGCCGTCTCCCTGGTAGCTGACCACGATCGAATCGGGGTTGGCGAACTTGTGACCGAGAGCCACCGCCGGCGCCCGGCCGTGGGCCGCCTGTGTGTTTCCCGTATCGAAGTAGTAGTAGAGAAACACGGCGCAACCCACCGGGGATATCATGATCGTTCGATCCTGTATCCCCAGGCTGTTGATCGCCTCGGCGAGGTACTTGTGGATCAGCCCGTGACCGCACCCGGGGCAGTAGTGCGTCGCCGCACCTTTTAACCCCTTGCCGTGGGCGTGCCTGTCAAAATGCTCAAAGAACGCGTTTGCCATCGCCCACCTCCACTAGTTCGCGGATCTTCTTAGTAATCTCGTGCTCTTCCGGAAGATTGCCACCCATGCGCCGCACGTGATGAAACTCGACGCCATGGATGTCTTTGAGACTCAGTGCGAGCCGGATCTCGTCCTCGAGCTGTCCGGCGCTCGCCTCCACAACCACTAGCCGCTTGGCGTGATTGAGGAGCGGTGCCAGAGCGTCAATTGGGAAGGGCCAAAGCGTGACCGGCTGAAACAACCCAACCGCTACTCCCTCTTTTCTGAGCCGATCGACGGCGCCCTTGGCCATGCGAGCCGGTGTGTTGCACGAGACCACGAGGATCTCTGCATCGTCGGTCTTGAACAGGTTGGCCCGTTGCTCTTTCTTGGTCATCAGAGCGTACTTCTCGTTGATCTTCTCGTTGTGCGCCTCGAGCTCGTCGTAATCCTGGAAGATCGAACTGATCAGGTTGTCCTTGTGGTCCGCGTCACCGTACACGGCCCAGTCCGGCAGCCCCGGCTCGATCATGTGATCGGGCAGCGCCACCTTGCCCGTAATCTGACCCATGTAGCCATCCGCCGCGATGATCACCGGGTTGCGATACTTGAACGTGAGCTCGAACGCTTTCATCGAGAAGTCCAGCATCTCCTGAGGTGTCGTCGGCGACAGCACGATCGCGTGCGTGTTGCCATGCCCCAGACCCCGGCACACGAGTTTGACATCGGATTGCTCGGGTCCGATATACCCCAGCCCCGGCCCGGGTCTCATGACATTGACGAAGACTCCGGGGAGCTCGGCGCCAATCATGTAGGAGATACCTTCGAGCATCAGGCTGAACCCGGGTGAGCTCGTAAACGTCATCGACGGTTTGCCGGCGGCGCCACAACCGTAGATGTGGTTGACCGTGGCAACCTCGCTCACCGCCTGGAGAAAGATGCCGTGGATTTTGGGGAGGAGCTTTGCCATGAGCTCTGCACCCTCGGTCGACGGCGTGATCGGATAACCGAAGACGTGACGGCAACCCGCCAGAAGCGCCCCAACCGCGGCCGCGTAGTTGCCTTTGAGGACCAACGGTTCAGCCCTGGGCAGCGGCATTCGGCGGGGTGGAACAGTTTTGGGTTTCTTCTTCTCGCGTGGTCGCTCGCCGTAAAGCTTCGCCGGATCCTCGAGGACATACCCCGTGTTGGACAACCCATACGGCTCGGGACACGCGGAGATACACAACCCGCAATGGTTGCAGATATCATAGTCGATAATGATCGGGATGTAGCCCGACGCTTGATTGATTTCGGTACCCAACGAGATCGCATGCTTTGGACATGCCTCGATGCAACGTCCACAACCTTTGCAGAGCTCGGGGAGAACGACTAGTGGTGGTTTTTCTTTGGTTTTTCCCATAACTTACCTGCTATCGATAGTGAACAAGAATGGTTGTTACGTGCTGCTAGTATACTAACTGAGAACCGGTCGTTTTGGCGCTTGATTTTTGTCAAGTTCAACTTTTCACAAGCACGGTTTTGTCGGGTTCTTAACGGTTAGATCGATGGCCGGTACAAACGCTTCATACTGCCGATCGCAAGCATCATCCAGAGGTCGCGTACAAGCGAATTTTCGGAGGCTCCACGATGTGCTTTTTGACCGAACATAGATCGGCCGCTCGTACAACCGCCTTTACGTACTTCCTCGGAAAACTATCGGGCAAGCGGATCTCGATGTTCATCGACGTAATCATCCTGGTCTTCTCGTCCCGTTCCCAGTTCATCAGAAGATCTATGTCGTCGATGGGGATGTCTCTCCTCTGACAGAACTCGTAGACATAGTAACCCGCGCACGTCGCGATCGAAGAGAGAAACAAGTCGAACGGCGCCGGTGCACTCGCGTCAC
Organism: uncultured bacterium; assembly: GCA_965372355.1. GTDB lineage: Bacteria > Krumholzibacteriota > Krumholzibacteriia > WVZY01 > WVZY01 > CBDVBZ01. Next base: position 4,111 of record CBDVBZ010000168.1, read on the forward strand.
CACCGTCGTCTGCGGTCTGGTCCGTCGTGATCGTGTACTTGTCGGTGATTGCTGACACTTTCTTGCCACCCGAGTGTCGCACGGTTATGTCCACTAAATCCGCCCCCTTGTTGGCCTTGAGTGACTGTGCTACTATTCTCGCCGCGACCTCAGAATATCGATCTTGCGCTTCCCCACTATAACATGCCGAGATCGGCTTTCCCAGTTGTTGTGTACCCCGATGGTGCGAGATGACCTTACTCGTTGTTGCGATACTCACGCCCCTTGTCCCGTCCGCCGCGCTCTATTTTTTTGCGCGCTCCCGACCCACCGGCAGACTCGAGTGGTTTCTCAACTTCATTATCACGGGTGCTGTGATCGAGATCTTTCACGTTATCGGTGCATGGGTCTTTCTGAGTTACTACCTCCGATATGCGTTTCTCGTCGTTTTTCTCGTGGTCGCTCTCGCGCAGTTTGGCAGACTGCGGCGGGGGCTCCAGAAATCACGAGACGGCGCACGCCGCCGGATCTTCACACGGACGGCCGGCGCACTCATCACCGTTTGGATTGCGGTGCTCGCTTACATGGGCCACATGGCTTCCGCGGACACCGTCGATTTGTTTTTTCCGCTGGCAGGTGGAAAATACTGCGTCATCCAGGGTGGTAGTAATTTCGTCACCAATCCGTTTCACAACTTCGTCGACTCGGAGCACTCGCTCGATTTCGTCAAGATCAACCGCATCGGCAACCGGGCGCGCGGAATCGTGCCCCGGGATGTTCGCGCATATGAGATCTTTGGTGAAATGGTCTACAGTCCGTGCAATGGCGTCGTCACTGCCGCCGTCGATACGGTGCCCGACAATGTCCCACCCAGGGCGAACGCAATAGAACCGCTCGGCAACCACGTCATGATTGTCGACAACGGCACACAGATCATACTTGGCCACCTGATGAAGGGGAGCGTCGGTGTATCGCCCGGAGATTCCGTGACGAGCGGTGACCCGATTGGACGCGTGGGAAACTCGGGCTATTCCAACGAGCCCCACCTGCACGTGCAGGCACTTCGCATACACCGCCCGGGCGACCTCGCCAAACCGGTGGCGATAACGTTTGAGGGACGGTACGTCGCCATCAACGACATCGTTACACGGTGATCCCGCTTATACAGGTTCTTCGCTTACCGGACCCTCGACGACCGGGTTCTGCAAATGCCTGAACATATACGCGCAGGCGAGGTGAGACATCGGCACCGTAACCAGGACACCCACAAAAAGAGCGAGCAGCCCGAGGATGTTGACTCCGATCAATAGGACACCAAACAGAAAGAGATCCATACGCACACCCTCGGTCAGATCCGAGCTTCTCTTGAGCGCCTCGATCGGCCCGACCTCCTCGTCAACAATGAAATAGCCATAATAACCAAACCGAACAGCCAGATAGATGCCCGGCACGATCAAGAATACGAGCCCCACCGCAACCATCAGCCCGTAGAGAATCGTCGCCGCGATGTAGTTAAAGACCAGCGGCGCCCGGTTGAAGAGGTCCGTGAATTCGGGCATCCGGCCGTCCTTGAACGCGAGCATGATCGCAATGAGACCCAGCTCGATAACGGCGTTGATGAGCATCGCAATGACGTTGATGACAAAACCGAAATAGCCGTATTCTACCGGACCGTAGTTGTCCGCGATCTCCAATACGCTGTTGATCAGCGCCACCGCAATCGTCACTCCGACGAGAAACAGAACGTTGTTGCGGAAGGTCTCCCAGCCAAACGTCAACGCACCGCTAATAGGAACGTCTTTCTTGATCATTCTCATTCCTCCCCCAAAAAGAGTTCAGTGCCTCGACGCCGTCGAGGCTTGACAGGGCGGAGCGAAGCTTGGGGATGTTGTCGTGTATGTCTGAAATTATCGCAACGCGCATGGTCTGTTCCTTCGTTTCTACTATACCCAAACGCCCGGATTCTATTCAAGAGCGAGCGAGGGCTGGTCGCGAGGACCTGAGCCAGAGGACGGCATCGTTCCTCCGCCCAAAGCGACCTACAGCTCGATCACACGATCCACAAGGGGTGAGAACATCTCCACGTCGTGCGATGCGAGGGCGACCGTGTGCCCCTTGTCTTTGAAGTGTCCGATAAGATCGAAAAGAACCGCGACGCCGTCGGCATCGAGGCAGGACGCCGGCTCGTCCATGAGCAGAAAACGTGGATCCAGGGCCAGCGCAATCGCAAAAGCCAGTCTGCGCATTTCCCCAAACGACAGACTAAACGGCATGCGATCGCAAAACTCGCCCGGGGGCAGACCCACTCGAGCGAGGGCCTCGTCAATACGCCTCGTGATTTTCTCGCGTGGGGTCTTGAGCGACTTGAGGCCAAACGCGATCTCCTCACCCACACTCTCCGCGAAGAACAACCGTTCCGGGTTTTGAAACAGATAGAAGAGATTCTGACACCCTTTTTCGACAGCCTTGGGGTAGAGACGCTGGATTCTCCCCGTCGAGGGCTCGAGGACTCCGCTCAACAGACCCAGCAGTGTCGATTTGCCCGAGCCGTTCCGGCCCGACAGCGCCACGCACTCACCGCGTCGCAGATCGAGGGAGAAATCATCGA
>CBDVBZ010000169.1:0-6649 GCA_965372355.1 uncultured bacterium
CCGCCAGCCAGCGACCGGGGCGCGCGAGCGACTGGCTTGCGCTTCGAGGTCGAATGCGCTAACTTGTCCCGGGTCCTTTGCCGCTGGTTCCTGGCTCCGGCGGCGACGGCCGTTTCGCCCTCCGCGGGCCCTTATTCCCAATAGCCATCGTATTTTGCCAACTCACGAGGAGGATCATCGTGGCTGACAAGAGGATTATTGCAGTGGTGGGTGCAACCGGTGCGCAGGGCGGCGGTCTGGTCCGCGCCATAGTGGGCGACAAAGACGGCGGCTTCACGGTCCGCGCATTGACGAGAGATGTCAATTCGGAGAAGGCACGGGCGCTGGCCGACATCGGCGCCGAGGTTGTACAGGTCGATATCGCCGACAGGGCGAGCATCTACAAGGCGTTCGAAGGGGCGTATGGCGCGTTTTGCGTGACGTTCTTCTGGGAGCACTTCTCACCCGAGAAGGAAGTGGGCGATGCGACCCGTATGGCCGAGGCCGCGAAGCAGGCGGGTTTGAAACACGTCATCTGGTCCACGCTCGAGGACACACGCAAGTGGGTCCCTCTCGAGGACGATCGGATGCCGACACTGATGGACAACTACAAGGTGCCGCACTTCGACGCCAAGGGCGAGGCGGATCAGATCTTCACCGACCTCGGCGTGCCCACCACCCATCTGCTCACATCCTTCTACTGGGAAAACTTCATCTATTTCGGGATGGGGCCGAAGAAGGGTGAAGACGGCAAGTACGCGATTACGTTCCCAATGGATGACAAAAAGCTGCCCGGCATCGCCAGCGAGGATATCGGCAGGTGTGCGTATGGAATCTTCAAGGGCGGTGAGGAGAACATCGGCAAGAGGGTCGGTATTTCGGGCGAGCAGTTGACTGGCGAGGAGATGGCCGCCGCGTTTACCCGGGTGTTGGGTAAAGACGTGGGCTATAACGCGATACCCCCTGAGGTCTATCGCAGCTTCGATTTCCCCGGCGCCGAGGACCTGGGCAACATGTTCCAGTTCAAGCGGGACTTCGATACGGACTTCTGTGGGGCTCGCAAGCCGGATGTGGCCCGCAGCCTCAACCCGTCGCTCCAGACATTTGGCGACTGGCTCGCCCAAAACGCCGGCCGAATCCCGCTGGAGTAGGGGCGGAGCATGACATTTCTACATGTGGTTGACAAGGGATGGAGTAGGGCTTGACAGGGGGGGCGCATTGGTGTATCTTCTCGCGCAGAGTCGGAATGGGACGCACAAGTGGCAGGTGCGTTGTAGTAGAGTCAATCATTAGGACCCCGGCTGATCGCCGGGGTTTTTCTGTTCTCACCGACAGAAAGCGGATGACGGAGCCACAACACGGGTTCGATTGGGTGGGGGAAAGGGTTGTCCGCGTGGATCGAGTAGTCGGTAGGTACGGTAAGGCCGGACTCCGAACTACAGTAACACATACCAAAACAAGGAGTGCGGCAATGGGACGTACGACTGGCACAGTGAAGTGGTTTGACGACGCCAAGGGTTATGGTTTCATCACCCCGTCGGATGGAACAAAGGACTGCTTTGTTCATCATTCGGCGATTCAGGGCGAAGGCTTCAAATCACTGAACGAGGGCGACCGCGTGGAGTTCGAGGTTGTTGAAGGCAAGAAAGGGCCGTCCGCGGAGAACGTCAACAAGGTAAGCGACTAAGTCGATAATGGGCGGTGGCGATCGGGTCTCCGGTTGCCACCGCTTCCTTTTTTTGTGATGCCCTGCAACGAGTTGTGTTGCGGGGTTTTTCTTTTTGTCATTCCGTTTCGCGCGATGATGGGCTGCGCGCGCCTCGAGTGGTGACCGGGTCCGTTACTGGACGAGTGACGAATACACCCATCCCTCCTGGCCGTCCCGGGTCTCGATCTTGTACCAGTTGTTGCGTCGCTCGAGCACGGTGAGCCTGTCGCCTCGATGGGCCGTGGCCAGCACGTCTGACTGGGTGGTGTGGAATGCACGGATGTTCACCGTCGATCCAAGCACCTGAACTTTGTCGGTGCCTCCGGGGCCCGACCACCAGGACGCAGGTTGCGCAAACGCGCTTGCCATGACGGCGAGCAGTCCGAGCACGAGCATCGTCCGGTAGAGGTCGATCGTCATCAGCCGCTTGACCCTCAGTCTGTTGAACAGCGCGTAGACGATGGCACCCCCGACGATCGCGCACGACCAGAAAAGCGGCTGGCTGCCGATGAGCCGGAATACCGCAATCGCCGAAAAGAGCAGGAAGAAGGCGGGAAGGACGACCTTTATGTCCTCGCGCGTCTGCCGATCGACAAAAAACCCTTTGAGTCTTTCCGAAAACGGAGGTCTGGGAACATCGCGGAACCGCTCCAAGTGCTCCTCGCGCATCGCTTCGAGCTGAGTCGTGACTTCCTGGAGCCGGCGAAGAGATTCCCGCACCAATGCGTTGTTCGCCGCGATATCTGAGCTGCAATGCGGGCACTTGTTTGCCTTGATGTTGACGTACATGGCGCAAGCCGGACACAGTGTCTGATTGCCTCTCCTGACGTTCTCTTTCTTGAATTCCCTGAGCCGGGTGGCGTCCCACTGGAGGGTGTCCTGGTCGTTGTTCAGCTCGTCGCCCGGATCGGGCGCGGCAATGTCTTCCGCCAGGTTGGCCATCTCTTCGATGGGACCTGCCACGTCCTCTACGGGACCGGACACGCCTTCTGTTGGTTTGGCCACATCGGGTGCGGGCGGCGCAAATTCGTCGGTTTTCATGTTCCCACCTCGTGTGCTTCGACCGTGCAAACCCGCATTTCATATACAGATATGCAGAAAGGCCTGTGATTGAACTATGGATTCGGTTTCGGAATAATGGCATAGCAAAATGCGATCCAAATCCCGGGGCCAGCGTTAACCTGTTATAATAACGGCGTCCATGTCCGAAACCCACCGCTCGCGAGGAGCAATCGATCCGCGTTTCGTCCTGACGCCGTTCGAGCCGGCGTACCGGGCGCTGTCCGCCTCGGACATCGACGAGCGGGTCCGGGCGGGCCTGCTCGAGTTGGGGGACTGCTGCGCCTGTCCGCGGGATTGCCACATCGATCGTATGGCCGGTGAGACCCGCGTTTGCAACACAGGGCGCTATGCGCGGGTATCGAGCGCTTTCCCACACTTCGGCGAGGAAGACTGCCTGCGGGGTCGAAATGGCTCGGGGACGATCTTCTTTAGCTTCTGTAACCTTCGCTGCGTCTTCTGCCAGAACTGGGATATCAGCCAGCGGGCGGGCGGCGCCGAATGCCCTCCGGAAACGATCGCCGATATCATGATCGAGCTGCAGGATCGCCGTTGCCACAACATCAACTTCGTGACACCGGAACATGTCGTCCCCCAGGTCATCGAAGCGATCGCGCAGGCGATCCCGCGCGGCCTGTCGTTGCCGATCGTCTACAACACGAGCGCCTACGATTCGATCGAATCGCTGAGGCTGCTGGATGGAATTGTTGATATCTATATGCCGGATTTCAAATTCTGGAAACGTGAGACCGCGCGACGCCTGGGCAAGGCAAAGGACTACCCGGAGAGGGCGCGGGAAGCGATCGCGGAGATGAATCGCCAGGTCGGTCCGCTTCGGTTTGGTCCGGATGGCGTCGCGAGGCGAGGGGTGCTGATCCGGCATCTCGTCATGCCGGGGCTCGGAGACGAATCGGAGGCAATATTCCGCTGGCTGGCCGATGAGGTTTCGCCGGACACGTATGTCAATATCATGGGGCAGTATCGCCCCGCGTTTCAGGTTGGCCAGACCGACCGCAGGGGCAAGATGAGGTACGATGACATCAACCGCCGGCCGGGGGGAACTGAAATCAGTGACGCCTGCGAGGCGGCCGTGCGGGCAGGTCTCTGGCGATTCGATGAACGTCACATGATGACGTAGTGTACTTGTAGACCGCGGAGAGGTCGTGATGGCCAGGGGCTCCGGAAAAAGTCGAGTCTAACGGTCTTCTCACAAAAATCTAATGATCCCTGAACGATCGCGTATTATGATGCCGTTGAAATCAGAGAGGTGAATTCTCCGTTGTTGCTTTCTGTTTCGATGCGCATGGACTCAACGGTTTGTTAGATCATGGTCCTAAAACAACAGACGATTCTGGTCGTCGATGACGAAGAGGACATACTCGAGCTTCTCGAATACAACCTGACGAAAGAGGGGTTTCGCGTCGTCAAGGTGTCGAGCGGCGAGGATGCCATGGAGGCGGCCCGAAAGGGCAAGCCCGACCTGGTTGTCCTGGACTTGATGCTACCCGGCCTTAGCGGGCTCGAGGTTTGCAAAGCGCTCAAGAGGGACTCGCAGACGGCGGTTATACCGATCGTTATGCTGACGGCAAAGGGGGAAGAGGCCGACGTGGTTCTGGGTCTGGAGCTGGGAGCGGCTGACTATATCACGAAGCCCTTCAGCCCCCGTGTGCTGGTTGCAAGGGTGCGCGCCGTCCTCAGACGACAAAAAGACGCCTCCGGTGGTGATGACGAACCGATCCGTATCCACGAGATCGAGATCAATCCGGGGCGTCACGAGGTTGTTGTCGATGGCAAGCCGGCTTGTCTGACGTTCACCGAGTTCCGCATCCTGTATCTGCTGGCCCGCCGCCCGGGCTGGGTGTTCACGCGTTATCAGATCGTGGAAGCCGTACGGGGAGAGGACTACGCGGTGACGGACCGGGCTGTGGACGTGCAGATCGTGGGGCTGAGGAAGAAGCTCGGCGAGTTTGGCAAATACGTAGAGACGGTTCGGGGAGTTGGCTACCGGTTCAAGGAGTAGGGGAGAGCCTACGGTGGGAAGAAAACGGCTGCTCTGGCAGATTTATCCTTCTTACATACTCATCACAGTGATCTCGCTGATGGCCGTCGGCTGGTATACATCGCGTTCGGTTCGGCAGTTCTACCTGGACAACACGCGGTCCGATCTGGAAGCGCGGGCGCGGCTGGTCAAGAGCCAGATCGAAACGCCCATCCTGCCGAGGGATTTTGAGCGCATCGACGATGTCTGCAAGTCGCTCGGTCTCCTGTCCGGCACACGAATCACGGTAGTCCTCGTCAACGGGCGCGTTGTCGGCGATACCGACGAGACCCCGGAACGTATGGAAAACCATGGTGACCGACCCGAGATCCGCGCGGCTCTCGCGAACGGGGCGGGATCGTCAACGCGCTACAGTACGACGCTCGAGACAAACATGATGTACGTGGCCATCCCGGTTCTCGATGGATCACAGCCGGTCGGTGTGGTACGCACGGCCATCCCGGTGACGGCGATCGATGAGGCGCTGGGACAGATCTATGGCAAGATCGTGCTTGGCGGGTTGATTGTCGCGCTCCTGGCCGCCCTCATCAGCCTCATAATATCACGCCGGATCACCCGTCCGCTGGAAGCGCTCAAACAGGGTGCTCAGCGGTTTGCCGAGGGGGACCTGGCCAGCCCCCTGCCGCCGTCGGACTCGGAGGAGATTGGGGCGCTCGCCGACGCCATGAACGCAATGGCGATCCAACTCGACGACCGTATTCGCAGGACCGAGCAACAGAAAAATCAGGAGGCCGCGGTTCTGCGCAGCATGTCGGAGAGCCTCTTCGCGGTCGATGCCGATGAGCGCCTGATACGGGTCAATGCGGCGGCGACCCGGCTGTTTGATATCGACGATACCGAATCGCTCGGCAAGCCTCTACACGAGGTCATTCGCAACCACGATCTCATCCAGCTCGTCGGTCAGGTGCTGCAGAGTGAGCATGCCGTCGAGGGTGAGATCACGATAGACACCCCCGAGGAGCGGTATCTTCAAGTGCATGGAACGGTCCTCCGCGGTGCGAACGGGAGCAGGTTTGGGGCGCTGCTCGTCCTGAATGACGTGACCCGGCTTCGCCGGCTGGAGCGGGTACGAAGGGACTTCGTGGCGAATGTATCCCACGAGCTTCGCACGCCGATCACGACGATCAAAGGCTTTGTCGAAACGCTGCAGGGTGGCGCCCTCGCCAACCGCAACGACGCCGAGCGTTTTCTCGACATCATTGCCAATCACACGGAAAGGCTGAACGCAATCATCGAAGATCTTCTTGCTCTGTCCTGGCTCGAGCAGGATACCGATGAGAAGATTGTTCGCGAAAGCAGCAAGCTCGAGCCGGTCGTCGCACGGGCCGTTGAGGCCTGTGCGACCGGTGCGCGGGTTCGGGACATCACCCTGGTGGTACAGGACCCGGACGGTGTGACGGCAACGGTGAACCCGCCATTGATCGAGCGCGCGGTGGTGAACCTGATCGACAACGCGATCAAGTACAGCGACCCGGGGAGCAAGGTGGAGATCGCACTGAAGCGAGACCCGGCCGGGTGCAGGATTCGTGTGGTCGATCGCGGCGCCGGTATCGAGAAACGGCATCTCCCGCGGATTTTCGAGCGGTTCTATCGCACCGATAAGGCGAGAAGCCGGTCTCAGGGAGGCACTGGGCTGGGCCTCGCCATCGTCAAACATATCGCGCTCTTGCACTCCGGGGGCGTGTCCGTCGAAAGCCGGCTGGGCGAGGGTAGTACGTTCACAATACGAATCCCCGATTGAGCTAACACACCCGTCAACACCCCTGCGAAAATTAACGATAATCTAACTTTTCGCTCATATCCGCCGAACACCCCCGTTAGATAATTCCAGGGTACGGTCCAGG
>CBDVBZ010000170.1:0-6647 GCA_965372355.1 uncultured bacterium
ATGTCCCCTCATGGCAAAGGTGCGGGTTTCGAGCTGATGTAGACCTGCATCATGGATCGGCCCCGTATTAGGTCTCTTTTCTCCCGTCTTCTCCAGGACCTGACCGGTTCCTTGACCGGTGTTGGTGGGTGGGTGGCAATGATCTGGTCTTTCCAACGAACCGTCCAGCATCCATCGAGGTGCTGTTTGACCGGGACTCTGGCTTTGGCATAACCCCAGCGATTCTTCCCGGGGCGAACATCGATCATCAGTCCGCCTAACCGAACGCAGTTGTCGTTACTGACAACGGCTTCGTAGGCGAAGGCGATTTTCTCATACCGCTCGCGCTTGCAGACCTTCACGAACGCTTTGCCGGACTGTGCGGCCTGTTTGCCGAAGCGTTGGTTGTACCGAGGTATGTAATAGTCTTCAAGCCACGGATTGGCCTGATCCATGTCCTTGATACCATGGAGTTCGAGCTCGGCGATTAGACGATCCTGCATCACTCCAAAGCCTCGTTCGATCCGGCCTTTTGCTTGAGGGCTATACGCAGAGATGGCTTCGATACCGAGGTCTTCAAGTACTCGGCCAACGTGGGTGGGGTATTGTTTGCCCTGTAGCTGCTCCTCCACCGACCAGTGCCCATCGGTGCGCACAAGGGCCCCGTGGAGATCCTGATAGACAGATAGCGGTGCTCCGTGGCGGCGTACGACCATGTCCAAGAGGCGCAAATAACTGACTGATGACTCGGCGGGGACAAACAGGGCTCCCAGTAGCTTGGTCGTGGCATCATCGATGGCACTCATCAGGCAGCACGGATGGCTCTCGGGCCCGAACCAACGATGCGGGCTGCCGTCCCATTGCATCATGATACCGGCGCGTGCTTTGCGAGGGCGGCGAGCATGATGCTTCTTGCCCCGGCGCTTACGCTTCGGGCGACGGCCGGCTGCCCGCAGGAGTTGCCGGACTTTCTCCCGGCTGACACCGACACCCTCCTGCTCAACCAACATTTCGACGAAATGAGTATCATTGAAGTTCTGGTATCTTTCCTCATGGAGGGTGAGGATTTTGGCCGCCGTATCTGGATCCAGGGCGTGGCTTACTGATCGGCCTCGGTTCTGGTGGCACAGGCCTTCAAGACCCCCTGCGCGCCACCGCTTCTGGATCCGTTTGGCTTGCCTGTAGCTGACGTCCATGATGGCGGCAGCCTCCTTCAGAGCCAGAGCATGTTGAGCCACCTGCTCAAGAACGTGCCCCCTGTGAGCTTCCTTCTGATTCAACACAATGAGTCCCCTCATGTTTTGCACCTCCATGAAGGGGACATAATCTCATTGCAGTTACAGGGGACATAGTCTCATTGCTAACACAATTTGCTGGAGTATCCTTGTAGGAGCCTGTAACATGGTGTCCATTGCACACTAATGTGGACCCCACGTAGGCCGCCCCAAAACCCTGGTCGGCCCTACCTCGGCCGGACATCACTCGATCCCGAGGAGGAAGTCATGCGCAAAGCCTCCGTTGCTCTCGTGTTGCTACTCGTTTTGTTCGCCTGCGAAACGCTGGATCGTCCCGAACTCGAGGGGCCGCCCATAAGTGACCGCGCTCTCGTGGGTCTTACACCCGGTCCGCCGTTTCTGGAAATGAAGATACCCGTGCCCAGCGGCCAGGATATGGCGTTGGTGCCCCCAATCACGACGTTCATATGGCAGACGATTGATGGCGTCGGCGATCCGGATTCGGCGCAATGGATCCTGGTCAGCACGGTACCCTTCGACAACGACTGGAACGCGACGTTGGACTACATCCGCGGCAACCCGGATGCGCCGGAGTGGCATCCGTGGCAGGCATACGATCCGTCGAACAATGTCGGCACCTCGTGGACAACACCGCCGCTGGATTTCGGGCAGTACGTCTTTGCCGTACACGGTCGTGCGATGGACGAAACGGCGAGTCCGGATTTCAATTTTAGCCGAAACGCGGTCCGGGTCCTGGTGAGTCGCAGAACGACCGGTCCGTTGCTCAGACTAACAAGTGATTTCCACGACCCAGTGATCAGCGCGACGACGGGGACTCCGGTGACGTTGGTGGAATTGCCGGCGGGAACCCCCGTGGATTTCTGTTGGACCGGGGATGCCTCGTCGTACGGCGGTGTCGTGACGGCATACCGCTATGGCTGGGATATCCTCGACCTCGCCGACGACACACAGTGGCAGGTGGGTTGGACCGCATCCGACGGGAGTGAGACATGCACGACGCGGATCTTCTTCTTCGGAACGCACACATTCTACGTCGAAGTGGTCGATAACAACGGCTTCCCGACGCGCATTCCGGTCAGGATCAATTACACTCCCCCCCCCGTCGTCCTTTCGCTCGATATCCAACCCGACGCCTGTCCGAGTGGAGTGAATCCATGGGGCAAAGGGGCCCTGAGCCCCATCCTTCTTGGATCGGAGGGTTTCGATGTCACAGACGTCGACCTGTCCACACTCGCCCTCAACGAATCCGGCTTCACCCGACAGGATGCGAGACCGGGTCAGATACGGATCGAGGATGTGTCGACCGCGCCCACGACTCCAACCGGTAGCCCGGACTGCGTCTGTCCCGAATACGGTCCGGACGGTTTCGCTGACCTCAGACTCAAGTTCAGCCTGGCCGAGATTGCCCGGATTGTAGGGCCGGCCCGGATGGGCGACCGGGTCCAGCTCGTGCTCGCGGGATTGCTAAAGGATGGGACGCCGTTTATGGCGGCGGATTGCGTCGAGATTGTGGGACTCGAGCTGCCCGAGGAGCCACCGCCCGAAGGGCCGGACACCGAGATCTTTCGGGTCATCAATACTTACTATGTCGATGGTCAACGGGTTGACGAGTTCATCGACACAGAGGACGCGGTGCCCGACACGGTGCCCTTTCGAAGCTGGGTCAACGTGTTCTACAACGGGTCGCCTGGTCCTTCGGACACGTCGTTTTGCACGGATGTCTACAACAAGTGCATCACGTATCAGAAAAGCCTCACGTGGCACTCGTCACGGTTCCCGGGGTTGGGAAGCACGACACCCTGGCTCCCCGAGACAGGGGAAGACAACAACCCGTTTGGCACGCTGGATTCCACGAGCCTGAGCATGGGGACTGTCGAGTACAACGTGCAGTTCAGGGCCGTGGATGAGTTTGGTGTGGGCGATCCGACACCCGCCGAGGTCCCGATCGTCGCCAACTTCCCGCCGACGCTGGAGGATTTCGGGATCGAGCACTACGACGGCACGCTCATCGGTGACGGCGGCAGCGTCGCATGGGACTGGTGGAACCCGGCAAACTACCATGGAAGTATCCTCGACACCCTGGATATCTCGGATCCAACCAACCTTCGGGTCATAAAGAAGTTCTACTTCCTGATCAAGGGGGTCGGACGCGACCATCCAAAGGAAGCCTCGACCGGCGGTGTGAAAAGCTGGTTCTACACGTTCAAAAGATCCGACGATCCCTCGGTGGATCAGCCGTTTGCACGATCCGGTGTTTGGGCGGATGTGGCGACTGTCAATTCGGTGTGCGACACGGTCAGTCTGACGGTGAGATACACGTTCTTCGACCCAGCGGCCGAGCAGGAGGCTTTTGCGAACCTGCCCGATTGGGTCAACCGCTCGTATGACTTTGCGATCCGGGGTCGGGATACGAGATCGACCGATGAGTTCGATCAATTGATCTATGTGAATGGAACGCGGACGCTGATCAATCGCTACGCCATCGGGATGTTGGGCCGGGAGACCGGAGAGGGGAGAATGACGTTCTATCTGGGGGTTGTGCGGTGACGGGCCGGCCGACCGCTACTGCTTTTCTTCCAGGTACTTGATGTACAGGGGGCAGGGGTCCCATTCCGGAATACCGCAGTGGCCCCTGAGGACGCATGAGAAGTCGGCGAGCTTCGCATCGCCGCCCTCTTTGGGTTTGTAGGACACCGTGACGTCTACGTCGTGGCCGCACACCGGACAGTGAACCGACTCTTCGCGACTGACATTCTTGGGCTCGTCCGCCATACCATCCTACCTCCATGGGTTGCCTGTCCGATCCTTCTCTTAGGCCCTACTATAACACCGCTAACGGCGCCTGGCGGCGAAATACTTCGTGATTTTGCTCAACACGACCCCGCCGATGGATGATTCTTGTCAGGAGCCGACGCTTCGGCTTGAACCGCACGCCTAGGTGGTTGTATTATTTGCACATGCTCGATCAGACGACACAGCCCTCGAACGTCGCCGCTGCGGAAACCGACGACGAGTTCGCGTATCTCGATGCCAGCGATTTTCGCCAGCACTTTGCCGATCCCGCTCACCGGGATCGCTTTTTCTTCTACGTGGAAAACGTCCATTGCACATCGTGTCTCCGGCGAATCGAAAACCTGGCAAACGAACTCGACGATGTCGTGGAGATTCGTCTCGACATGGGGCGGCACATCGCCGAAGTTCTGACCCGGCCCGGCGGATCGCTCTCGGCCGTCGCGCAGCGGCTCAAGAAGATAGGCTACCCGCCGCACCCGGTGGCCTGGTCCGATCTGCATGGCGAGTCCCGATCCACGCACAACAAGAGTCTCCTCCTTCGCATCGGTGTCGCCGGTGCGTGCGCGGGCAATATCATGCTGATCACGATTGCCCTGTATGCCGGGGCCGACCGGGCGTCGGTCGCCCGGGCATTCGAATGGCTGACATTCGGGTTGTTTCTCCCCGTTCTCTTTTATAGCGCGGCGCCCTTCTACAAAAACACGTGGACGGCGCTCCGCAATCGACGTTCCTCGATTGATGTCCCCATCGCCGCGGCAGTCATAATCGGTTCGATAATCGGCTTTTACCATCTCGTGATCGGGGCAGGGGATATCTACTTCGACTCGCTCGCCGTTCTGGTCTTTCTTCTGTTGTCGAGCCGTTATTTGTTGCTTCGGCTCCAGAGTCACTTTCTCTCTCCCAGTCGGTTGCGGGCGTTCTATGAGACGGGAAAGGTACGTGTGCTCGACGAGCAGACCGGATCGTTCGAAGACCGCTACATCAAGAACGTACGGCGAGGCGATGTGGTTCTCGTCAAAAGGGGAGAACGGATCCCGGTCGACGGGACGTTGCTGGCCGACGAAGCGTATGTCAACGCCGCGGTTCTCACGGGTGAGGTTCAGCCACAGCGAATCCTCGGCAAGCAGGGTGTTTTTGCCGGGACCCAGCTGACATCGGACGAGGCCAGGGTACGGGTCGACCAGACGGGTCCCGAGACGCGCATCGGCAAGCTCCTGGCGGAGACGGAGCGCGGCGTGTTGAGTCGGACACCGTTGATCTCGCTTACCGATCGTGTCGCCCAGTGGTTCTCCGCAACGGTTCTGGGGTTGGGTGTCGTCTTTGCGTTGGTTTACAGTTTTGTCGATATCTCGGAAGCGATCAACCGCGCGCTCGCTCTCGTGATCCTGGCATGCCCGTGCGCGCTCGCGCTCGCCACACCCCTCGCGCAGAGTCTTGCGCTTCGAAAGGCGGCAAAACGGGGTTGTTTGATAAAGAAAGCCGATGCGTTCGAGAAGCTCATCCAGGTTCGCAGCGTTTTCTTCGACAAAACGGGCACGCTGACAAAGGGCGAACTCAACATCAAGGGGTGGTGGCCTGCGCAGCCGAGCGGTCTCGAACGAGACATCATTCGGGCGCTGGAAACCGACTCCCAGCATCCCGTCGCACGGCTCCTCATGACAAATGTGACGGCAGGCGACCCGTCGGGCCCGGGTTATGCGGATGTTCGGCTGACGGGCCAGAGGGAGACGCCCGGTGTGGGGGTAGAAGGGGATCACAACGGCGATCGCTATGAACTGCGCTCCGTCAAGGACGAGAGCGACACCGCCGACGCCCCGGATGATTTTACGCGTGGGGCGCTGACGACGGTCGGTCTGTACAAAAACGGCGTGTTTCAGAAGGCGGCGGCGTTCTCGGACACCGTCCGCGACGCGAGCGAGGAAGCGGTGGCGAGGTTCAACGCGCGCGGACTGGATGTCTATCTGCTCACGGGCGACGCCGAACGGCCCGCGCACGCGGTGGCCGAACACGTGGGTGTGGATAGCGAGAACGTGCTGGCCGGGAAGTCACCCGAGGAGAAGCGTACGATCATGGGCGAATACCCGCGGGCACTCATGGTCGGCGATGGCGTCAACGACTCCGTCGCGCTGGCGACGGCCCATGTGAGCGTCGCCGTTCAGGGCAGCATGGAGGCCAGTTTCAAGGCGGCCGATATCTATCTCACACAGCCGGGGCTCCAGCCGCTCGTGGATCTCATGGATCTCTCCGATGCGACTATTTCGATAATCAAACGCAATTTGCTCCTTTCTCTCGCATACAACGCCACGTTTGGCACGCTTGCCTTGCTCGGCTACGTCAACCCCCTCCTGGCCGCCGTCCTCATGCCGGCGAGCTCGGTGACCGTCGTGCTGAGTGCGGTGATCGGCAACGGTTTCTGGCGCCGCTTTGGCCGGGAATCGGTGACCGAGTGGGGGGTTCGTGCGGAGCCGAATGCGGGAACGCCCGTTCCGGTCACCAAGGGGGGCAAGATTTGAACGCGCTTTTGATAACGATACCGATTTCGCTGCTTCTCGTTGCGTTTTTTGTTGTTGCCTTTATCGTCGCGGTCAAACGCGATCAGTTCGAGGATCTGGTCACACC
>CBDVBZ010000171.1:0-6562 GCA_965372355.1 uncultured bacterium
GCAGTCGAATCAACGGTACCAATCGCTCCTGAAGAAGATCGGTTTGTGACATGATAGGCCAGACCATATCGTCAATCTGCAGCAGTTTGACCGGAAATCCTGCTCAAGCTGCTAGCAACGCTTCCACAAAAGTTCGAGCAATTTCCTGTCCGGGGAGCCGGATCGGACTCGAACTATCTCTCTCAATCCAGGGAGTCTGCAGAAGCGGTGTATTTTCCGTATTACACTTCTTCTTACACTAACACCGTACAATACCCGCAATTCGTAACTTCTTGCACGATTAGCGACTACGTCCTTTGCTTCCTGTTCAATTCCTGCTAGAATGTTCACTGGTGCAAGCATCCATCCTCGGGTAACGCTCCCTTGTGCGGTGCATCGATCACTCGAAAGGGAAGAGATGATCGGGCAGACCATATCCCACTACAAAATCCTCGAAGAGCTCGGCGCGGGCGGAATGGGCGTGCTCTACAAGGCCCTCGACACCAGGCTCGACCGCGAAGTCGCCATCAAGTTCCTGCCGCCGCAACTCAAGTCCGATAAAGACGCCAGGACACGCTTCGTTCACGAGGCGAAGGCCGCATCCGCGCTCAACCACTCCAACATCGCCGTCATCCACGAGATCGACGAAACGCCCGATGGCCAGATGTTCATTGTCATGGCGTACTACGAGGGGCAGACACTAAAGGACAAACTCGAGGGTGGGGCGCTCGGGGTGGATGAAGCGATCGCGATCGTCTCTCAGATCGCATCCGGTCTTAGCAAGGCTCATGAAAAAGACATCCTGCACCGGGACATCAAGCCGGCGAACATCCTTCTGGGCGATGACGGGCAGGCGAAACTTGCCGACTTCGGATTAGCGAAGCTCGCGGGACCGACGCAAGTGACGAAGACCGGGACGACCGTCGGGACGGTTGCGTACATGTCGCCGGAGCAGGCGAGAGGGGAAGAGGTAACCCCACAAACGGATGTGTTTTCGTTGGGCGTTGTTCTCTACGAAATGGTCACCGGCCGATGGCCATTCAGAGGCGAGTATGATCAAGCCATCATGTACTCTATCGTCAACGAGGATCCGCAGCCGATCACCGCCGCAGACGATACACTGCCGGCGGAATTGGAGCGGATCGTGAGCAAGGCGATGGCAAAGACTCCGGCCCAACGTTACCAGAGCGCGACCGATATGCTTCGAGACCTCAAATCGCTAAGAGAGGGCGCAGGAGTTGGTGCCCTTACCGTCGGGACTTCGAACCTACATCCCACGCGTTCCATCGCGGTACTGCCGTTCGTGAATATGAGCGATGACGATGAGCAAGAATACTTCTGTGACGGGATCGCTGAAGATATCATCAACGACTTGACGCATATAAAAGAACTTCGCGTCGCGGCCCGCACTTCGGCTTTTGCATTCAAAGGCAGAACGGTGGATGTTCGCGAGATTGGAAAGAAGTTGAACGTGGAAGTATTACTCGAGGGGAGTGTGCGAAAGGCGGGAAATCGGCTTCGCATCACAGCACAGTTGGTAAATGTGGCAGATGGGTACCACCTTTGGGCGGAGCGATATGACCGCGAACTAAGCGATGTATTTGCCATCCAAGCTGAGATCGCGCATAACATCGTCCGCTCGTTGGAGATCAAATTAAGCCAGACGGAAAGGCAGGCCTTGGAAAAGGCTCCGACAGGTGATGTCGTGGCCTACGACTTCTACCTAAGGGGCCGCAGGCTGTTCCATCAGAAACGACCTACGGCTATTCGACAGGCTATTGAAATGTTCACGCACGCGATCAACAAGGACCCCGACTACGCCGTGGCATATGCTGGCATAGCGGACTGCTACTCTTATGTTTCGTTGTTTGAGGACAAAGAAGCATGCTTGGAGAAATCCTTCAAGGCTGGGTTAAGGGCACTCGAGCTGGACCCCGAGCTAGCGGAAGCATATGCTTCCCGTGGGCTAACACTTTCTTTGTCAGGGCGACATCATGACGAGGTAGACAAAGCGTTCGAAACGGCGATTCGATTGAATCCTGGACTTTTTGAGGCGTACTACTTCTATGGTTATAGCTGCCGCATTCAACAGAGATGGGAGAAGGCGGCGCAGTTATTCGAACAGGCCGCCGTGATCAGCCCGGCAGACTATCAAACCCAGAACCACCTCGGGATGGCGTATAAGAGTCTGAGCCGCAGGGCGGAAGCGGAGGTCGCCTATCGACGTTCCCTGGAAAATATCGAACGGTATCTCGAACTCAACCCGGAAGATTCTCGTGCGTACCAGATGGGCGCCGTAGCACTCATAGAACTGGGCGAGCGGGAAAAAGGGCTGCAGTGGGGCAGAAAAGCGGTTCCAATGGATCCTGAAAATCCGATGCTTCTTTACAATTCGGCCTGCGTTTTCTCCGTTGCAGGCGATATCGAGCGAGCCCTCGAGTGTTTTGAAAGGGCCATTGAAACCGGTTACTCGAATAAAGGTGCCGCTCTGAGTGATCCAGACCTCGATCCGATCCGAAGTCATCGCCGCTTCCAGAACCTCATCAGGAGACTTGAATAAGAGTCCGTGTACTGGTCCACCGATTTCAGCTTACCGTTCCGAATCTCCCAACTCCACTCCAATGAAGATGTTATGATGTAGCAGTCCCCGGCCTCGCAACCGAATCTCATGGAGTCCATCTATGCTTTCCCAACGCTCTGCGCCGCCGCCAAGGGGCTGGTCGAAGCACGTCAAGTCCGGCCTGCTGCACGCCATCTCTCTCGCCGCGATGGCTTTGACCATCGCGCGAAGTCGAGGTGCCACCCCGCGTTCCGGCACAAAGCACCGTTCGGAGGCGCATTACGGGTTTTAACGAGCGTTATGAATTCGGTGGACCAATACAGTGGAGATCATTTCGTCGGTGATGACACGACCTGTCGAGATTGATGGTGCCTATGGCGAAGGGGGCGGTCAGGTGCTGCGAACGGCGCTTACGCTCTCTACGCTCACCGGCACGCCAGTGCGTGTTCGCAACATTCGCGCGCGCCGTCGGAACCCGGGCCTCGCGCCCCAACATGTGACCGGCCTGCTCGCGCTGGCCCAAATATGCGAGGCGAAGGTCGCCGGCGCCGCCGTTGGATCACCCGAGATCACTTTTGAGCCAACGTCCGAGGCTCGTCCGGGCAGCTATGCTTTCGACGTGAGCGAGACGGCAAAGGCGGCAAGTGCAGGATCCGTCACATTGATCCTGCAGACTCTTCTGATGCCGCTTGCTTTTGCATCCGCCGGGAGTCATCTCCGCCTGAAGGGCGGCACCCATGTTGCCTGGAGTCCACCTTTCGATTTCATATCGGATGTGTACCTACCCACGCTGAGCCGGATGGGGTTTCGGGTTCGCTGCCGTTTGGCCGCCTGGGGTTTCTATCCGATAGGGGGCGGCCAGATAGCCGTTGATATAGACCCTTTACGAGCCGAGTCAGCAGACCGCCCGGTCGGCAAGCCGCATGTTTCGGACGGACAGGTCGGTCGTACCGGCTCGATGCCATTGCTTCACCCGCTTACTCTGGTTGAAAGAGGCAGATTGAGACACATCCGGGGCCGGGCCGTCGCCTGCAACCTTCCGGAACACGTCGTGGTACGGATGGCCAATCGCGTGCATGAGCTGTTGACTGGGGAAGAAATTGATTGTCAAATCGCGCCTCAACGCGTGCGCGGAAAAGGGCCGGGCGCTGGTGTCTTCGCTACCGCCGAGTACGAGCACACCGTGGCCGGTTTCTCGGCCCTGGGCGAACGCGGCAGGCCCGCCGAAAGAGTTGCCGAAGAGATGTGCCGCGATTTGCTCGACCATCATGAGTCGGGCGCGCCGGTGACTGCTCACCTCGCCGATCAGCTTCTGCTGCCGATGGCTCTCACCTCTGGACGATCGGAGGTTCGTACCAGCCGCATCACCCAACATTTGCTGACGAACGCACACATCATTCGGCAGTTTTTGGCGCTGCGTATCGACATTCGTGGGCGAGAGAGTGGGCCCGGCGAGATTACGGTGGATGGAAGTGGTATGGTCTAGCCGATTACGATTGTAGCGGCCGCAACTGTGACGCCAGCTACTGGCCAACGAGAATGAAGTGTCCGCACTGGGGAGCCAGTTCTATGGAGGAAAGAACAGAGCGCCCCGAAGCTTAACGGAGAAAGGAAAGCTGATCTTACTCAGGCGGATTCTCCGGAACCTGAAAAATCCCCCGCAGATCCTCGCTCGAGGATATCAACTGTTCGACATAACTATCCGTCTGCGTCCCCTTGTCCGCCCACAGTCGCCACTGGTAGACCTCTCCCGGCTGCAAAGCGGCCACGCCCGGTTGGCCGTCGAAATTATAGACAATGCTGTCTGCATCAGCCCCGATGAAGCCATGATTGACCGTTCCGTCGCTGTTCACGCCGCCCCAGAGAACATTGCCGCCATAGTCCTTCACCTCGATGAAATATTCTTTCGCCGAAGGATAGGGCATCCACCTGAAGACGGGCACCTGCGAATCCGCTATGAAGGGGATGGTTGCGTTCGCGGGATTCGTTGGCGAAACAAGGGTGATTGCGTCGGTGACGCTGAAGTCCAGCTCACGGGTCTCCGCAGTCACAAAAGCAATGTCGAGACCGCCGGGATTCTTGAATAACCAGTCGGGATCGATGACGTACCCCTCATTCTGGAGCGACGCCCACGCGAGGTAGGAGCCGTCGGGGATGCCGTCGATCCTGTAGGTCAGTCCGACCACATCGCTCATCACGGACAGGCCCGGAATGACTGCACGCGTCTCCGGGTCCAACAGGGTAATGTCGACCGTAGAGTTTTGCGAGGCCAGGAACGTGAGGGAACCGGTGAGCAGAGAGCCCTGATAAACCGAAACTGGGATGCTGACCGTATCGACCTCGGCCTGCGACGAGATGGAGGCGCTAACAGGATCAACCATTTTGAAGCCCGACTTCAGGGCATCCATTTCATAGGTGCCGTAAGGCAGGTTGAAGAGTACGAAAAATCCGTCAGGTCCCGAAGCCGTATGGTACTTTTGCTGGGTGGTCTGCGATTCGGCCAGAATAAGGAAATTATTGATGGCCGGGTCTACAAACCCGATTACATAACCGGTGCTTCCCGCGTTCTCCAAAACGTTGAGCAATATACCCTGTTCCATGGTATCTGCCCACGCCACGAAGAACGGTATGGGAGTGATATTTTCGAGAGGAACGGGATCAAATCCCTGGGCTGAGATGTTGAGGTAGTAATTTCCCGCATCGACAGCGAACCACACGGTCCCGTCCGGATCTGTCAGGCCTCTGAGCACGGCCTCGTTAGTTTCAGCCCGATAGAGAACAACATTCGAACTGCCGACCAGTGAACTGTCGGCGCTGCTTTTGACGGTGACTTTCACGACACCCGGGTCAGGAGGGGGAGAGGACGCAGCCGGGTCGTTATCGCCGCCGCAGCCCGCAACAAAATTGGCCATCGTCGTCATGATCGCCAGTATCATCAAGTAACCGAATGTTCTCTTCACAGCCATAAGCCTCAGTTTCTATGAATGTTGCGCCCTCTTCTGATCTCGTCCCGATCCCCGTCCGCCCCAATCAGCAATTAGTGTGCCTACCAGAAATTCCATCGACCCGATCGTTGCCGGGAAAAGTGACATCGGTAACGGAGCCGTTCATACCGGTGACGTTCGCGCTGCGGTAGAAGTGCCCCACCCGACCAGGCGCTCAAGATTGCGGATTCGCTCGGCTTGGGCATCCGTCAGAAGCGTAAGGGGGATTCGAGATGTAGCCAGCGCGGGGAGCCAGCTCATTTCACCGGAAATTCGAATCAGACCATGAGCAACGCGGCCACGAATGCCTCCGCAGTTCGAGAATTGTCCTAACTGGGGGCCAACCAGAGGCGATAGAACTCCTTTCTAGGCAACCTTCAGCCCCTGCCGCGTATACGCCATCTTCTTGTTATCGGCCCGCCGGAGAGCGTAGATTGCCCGTACAACAGGCGTGTTGAGCTCAGGAGCTTCGGTTC
This sequence comes from uncultured bacterium, assembly GCA_965372355.1. Taxonomy (GTDB): domain Bacteria; phylum Krumholzibacteriota; class Krumholzibacteriia; order WVZY01; family WVZY01; genus CBDVBZ01. The sequence goes on from CBDVBZ010000171.1 coordinate 6,000, forward strand.
GAATACTGGCACATAAGGGGAGCCGGGCCGGACTCGAACCTGCTATTTCGATCTTATATAATGGAGGTGAGGGAGCACTTCCCATCTTACACTAACGCTGTATAATACTCGTGAAAGAGCCGTAAACATCGGATTGGGGAAGCTTTCACCTCAAAAGAACAGTCTTCCTCGCCACCACTTGCTCGCCCGCCTCAAGCTGGACGAAGTAGACGCCGGAGGCGACGAGGGAAATCGCAGCGTCGTGAATGTTCCGCGGACTCAACGCTGAAATGGGCGTGCGTAGGAGAATGAAAATCATGGGTTCTATGATAACATGGAATCATTGGAAACGGGCTTACGGATTGGCTAGTGAGGCACTCCCAGGGGAAACGGGGAGAAACAGATAGGCCAGTCCTGCGGAGTGCCGCGCCAGCCCTCGACCCTACCAGGACAGTGCTCCTCGACGCCCGGGATCCAGGAAGTTATTCTTGCGCGGGCCCCAAGTGCTGTGGATGACGAGGGCTACGGAGGACAAAGCCCATCGGCGGGTTCTTCCGAGACTTGTTGTTGTCGAATCAGGCTGG
>CBDVBZ010000172.1:0-6485 GCA_965372355.1 uncultured bacterium
CAAGCTCAGCGGCCGGACGAAGCTGACGAGGACCGGGACCACGCCGGGGACAGTCATCTACATGTCGCCGGAGCAGCTCAAGGGCGGGGACGTTGATCAGCGATCGGATATCTGGGCCCTGGGCGTCGTGCTCTACGAAATGATCACCGGTGAGACGCCGTTCAGAGGCGACATCGAACAGGCGATGATGTATTCGATCGTGAACGAGGAGCCGAGACCGGTTCGGAGCTCGCGCCCCGATGTGCCCGCCGACGTGGAACGCCTCATCGACAAAACGCTTTCAAAAAACCCAAATGAACGATATCAAACATCAGCCGAGTTGATTCCCGCGCTGCAATCGCTGATCCGACGGACCAAAAACAACACTGTAGGTTCGACCTTCGACAACGCGAAACGGCTCCCTTCGATCGCCGTTCTTCCATTTACGAACATGAGTCCGGATCCAGAGAACGTGTACTTTGGCGATGGTCTCGCAGAGGAGCTGATCAACGCGTTGACCCATATCGAGGGGCTGCGGGTGGCCGCGCGGACGTCGGCGTTTCGTTTCCGCGGAGGGGATGTCGACATCCGGGAGATCGGTCAGAAGCTCAATGTCGGCACCGTCCTGGAAGGCAGCGTCCGCAAGGCGGGCAATCGTCTGCGTGTCACGGCACAGCTGATCAATATCGAAGACGGCTACCATCTCTGGTCGGAGCGTTACGACCGGGAAATGGAGGACATCTTCGCCATACAGGATGAGATCGCCCGCTCGATCGTCGACCAGTTGAAGGTCGAACTCGTTGGCCCGAAAGACCAGACCCTGGTGTCATGCGGCACGGAGAACCTCGAGGCCTACACAGCCCTCCTCGAAGGACGATATTACTTACGCAGTCTTACGCCCGACGGGTGGGCGAAGAGTCTCGTGCTGCTTCAGAAATCCACAGAGCTCGACCCCTCGTTCGCTCTTCCCCACGCGTGGCTGTCGGACTACTACCAGAGCCTCGGTTGGTGGGGCGGCTCTCCCCCAAACGAAATGATGCCCAAGTCCCGGGCGGCCGCTCAAAGGGCGATCGACCTCGATGACAACCTTGGTCTTGCCCACACCACTATGGCGATCGTCCTTTTCAGTCACGACTGGGATTTTCTCGGTGCGGAACGCGAGTTTCGCCGGGCCTTGGAACTCGATCCCACTTCGGGCTGGGGTCACATGTGCTATGCCATATTTCTTTCTTGCCAAGAAAGAAAGGAAGAGGTGATTGCCGAGGCGAGACTCGCGTTGAAGCTCGAACCACTCGATGGCCTTCAAGCCGCCTGGGTGGCATCCGCTATGATCAGTGTGGGAGAGATCGAGGAGGCCATCGATACAATTCTCAAAGCGGTTGCCATGGACCAGAACCATTGGCAATTGCACTTGTTTCTCGGGTTCGCCCATCTCCACGCGTCACGGGAGAAGGAAGCTGCGGCTGCGCTCGAGAAGGCCGTCGATCTCTCGGGAGGGGCTTCGATCGCCCTGACTTTTCTTGGCGTGGCCTACTATGTGATGGGGAAGAGGTCCGAGGCGGATCGACTCGCGGAACGCCTCGCCGAGCGCTCGAAGCGAGAGTATGTGGCGCCGATGCTATTCGTGTGCCTTTCCGTCGCGCGGGGGGAGAAGTCGGACGCATTGGATTACCTGGAGCGTGCGACAGAGGAACGCGACCTGTTCATCGTCGCGGATAACATGTGGCCCCCTCAGGCCCGGTTGAGAGGCCCGGAGATCGATGCGTTGTTGAAAAAGGCCGGTCTCCGATAGATTCACTGCTCGTTTCTACTGCGCAGTGAGGTGCGCCTGGTTATGATCAGCCAAACAATCGGTGCAGACAATCGACCGTGGTCTGTGCTCCCTCTGTTCTGCATCCGGTCTCTAGAGGAGAACTGATGATCGGTCAGACCGTTTCTCATTATAGAATCCTCGAGAAGCTCGGCGCCGGTGGGATGGGTGTCGTCTACAAGGCCGAAGATACAAAGCTAAAACGCACTGTGGCCTTGAAGTTTCTTTCGCATCAGGTCGTGGTCAGCCCGGATGCAAAAGCCCGACTGTTGCACGAGGCCCAGGCCGCTGCGGCCTTGGATCATCAGAACATCTGCACGATTTATGAAATCGAAGAAGCGGACGGGCACATATTTATTGTAATGGCGTTTGTCGAGGGCGAGAGCGTCAAAGAAAAAATCGCTGCCGGCCCGCTTCCTCTGACGGATGTCTTCGACATCGCAAAACAAACGCTAGAAGGTCTGGCGGAGGCCCACCGGAAGAGGATCATTCACCGCGACGTCAAGCCGGCGAATCTGATGGTCTCCGGCAGTGGTCAGGTCAAGATCATGGATTTCGGTCTGGCGCGCGCGGAAGGGCAGACAAAGCTCACCAAAACGGGTGTATCGGTAGGCACCATCACCTACATGTCACCGGAACAGGCGCGCGGGGATGCGACCGATCAACGGACCGATATCTGGTCGTTTGGCGTTCTGCTCTACGAGATGATCACCGGCCGTTTGCCGTTCAGGGGCGATCACGAACAGGCCGTTCTCTATTCCGTACTCAATGAGGATCCGGAACCCGTAACGGCGCTTCGTACCGGAGTTCCCATGGAGCTGGAACGCGTGGTCAACAAGGCGATGGCGAAAGGTCCGGAGGACCGGTATCAGCACCTTGACGATATGCTCGTTGATCTCAAGACCATCGAGAAACGGTGGGCGGCACCGGACAAATCAGCGCCGGGTGCGGATGCCCGAAGTAAGACCGGAGTCGTCGGATCAACGAGCGGCAGACGAAGGGGCGCGGTCGCAGGAGCGGCAGTTCTTGTTGCGGCATTGATCGTCATTGTCTTTGTGGTCACCCAGCGTGATAAGACGCCACGAGACAGAGCAGTGGCCGGCGGCGACCGGGGAACGATTGATCCCTGGCGGTGCTCCCCTTTGACAATATGATGGATGACCCGGAACAGGACTACTTTGTCGATGGAATGCACGAAGCATTGATCACCGGTCTGTCAAAGTTGGGATCCTTGCGCGTGATATCGCGTACGTCGGTGATGCGATACAAAGACACGGAGAAATCGATGCCGGAGATCGCTCGTGAATTGGACGTCGATGCACTGATCGAAGGGTCCGTTCTTCGAGTGGGTGACGAGGTACGGATTACAGCGCAGCTGATCGATGGCACTTCCGACGAGCATATCTGGGCGGATAGTTACGACCGTGACTTGCGGAATGTGCTCTCTCTGCTCAACGAGGTTGCCGGGGCCATTGCCGGTGAGGTCCAGGCCGCGTTGACACCAGAGCAAGAGGAACGACTGGCCCAGGCGCGCCCCGTCGATCCGGATGCCTATGAAGCGCTGCTCCGGGGAACACAACTTGTCAGCACGTTCAGGTCTAAAGATGCCTGGAAGGCCCTAGAGTTGTTTGAGAAAGCGATCGAAATCGATCCGGGATTTGCCCAGGCCCACGCGTGGCAAGCGGTCGCGTATGTGGCGCTGGCTGTGCTGGGCACACCACCCATGGAAGTTATGCCCAAAGCCAAAGAGGCGGCGCGCGAGGCCCTGGAGCTCGATAGTGGCCTCTCCGAGGCATACACCGCCATGGGTTACGTCTTTTTGTATTTCGAGCGCGATTTGGAGGCCGGCGGAGAGGCATTCCGGAGAGCTCTGGAAATCGATCCCAACAATGCCATGGCGCGCCATGGCTATGCGGATTATCTATTGGGAATGGGTCGTCTGGATGAATCCGTGGATCAGGTCATACGGGGTAGAAAAAGCGATCCGTTGTCGTTGATGACAAATGCGACGGTGGTGGGACATCTCTACGTAGCCCGCCGTTACGATGAAGCCGTTGCTGAAGCCGAGAAACTTCTGGCCATCGACCCCAATTATCCTGCTGTGCGGTGGTTCCTCCGGAGCGTGTATTGGCAGCAGGGCAGATTCGAGGAGTCGCTTGAGCTGCTTCGTGAATCCAGTTGGGGACGCGAACCCGCGAACCGGGAGACGTTGGATCGGGGGTATGCCGCATCGGGTCCCCAGGGAGCGATGTTGGCGGTGGCTCAGCTGCTGGAAGCCAAATCCGACTCGGTGTACGTCGATCCGCTCTCCGTCGCCCCCTATTATGCTCAGGCAGGCCGGGCTGAATCGGCCATGGACTGGCTGGAGAAAGCCGAGGAAGGGCGCGCCCCGACCCTTATCCACGCGGTGCTGTATCCATCGTTTGACTCGTTTCGGGATACCCCACGATTCAAGGAGTTGCGCCGCCGGCTGAATTTGCCGGAGTGAGCTGTAATCACCGGAGATCACCACGATCGGCAAAATGCAGCTCGAGGCATGAGGTTCGAGTCCAACACGGGCCTTTCCGGCCTGAGCGTTGAGCTCTCTGGACAACAGCGCGAGTGCCATCGTCACGTAAGGCTTTCGAGCACGCTCCAGCAGTTGCCTCCGAAAGCGGTGTTGAGTTCGCTCGTGCCACGCGGCTAGGTCTGTTACTAGGATAGCGCTTGTGACACATTTCACATCGGAGCAGGGTCATGGGAGACCGAAGAAAAATCATCATACACGATCACGATAAGCGTGGAGCGGGCTGTGGTCTCGGGTCCGTGGGAAAGGGGTAGATATGGCTCGCAAGCTGTTCATTGTTGTTATCGTCGGTTTGATTCTTGGTGCGAACGGGGTTATTCGTGACGCCGAGGCCGGGGGGATCATCCTCTACGAGTTGGGCACCACCGATGTTGGTCGCGCCTCCGCCGGCTGGGCGGCCCGTGCGAGCGACGCGGCGACACTGTTCACGAATCCAGCCGGGATGAGTCGACTGCCCGGTAAGGAACTTCTGGTCAGTGGCCAACTCACCTGGCTGGGAAACCTTGCGGTTGATCAGTTTCGGCAAGTCGGAAATCAGGTCATCAATCGGGTCGCGGGGCAATACGAGAACACTGCGCTTCACGCTTTTGCCGTAAACCTGACGTGGAATATCTAGGACGCTGTGCCACGGAAATCTATTTGGGAGGTGACCATGAGACGTTTCGCAGTGGTTGTCACCGTCTGCTTCGCCGTCGCTCTGATGACGAATTGCGGTAAAAAAAGCCTCATTGACAGAAGCCACGGTGTTGATCCCGTCATCGAATTCGAAGCCCTCGTCACGGAGCACGTCCAGGATACTGACACTCGCACCCAGATACTCGATATCGTCAGTGAGGGAGAAGCGAGGCAGCGCCAGTTTTACGAGTTTTACGAGCAGCACCGCAAAAGACTCGATTCTCTATCCTCTGACTACAACACGACGCGGGCGGATTTTGAAGAGGCGACGTCGGAGTTCAACGCCAGATACAGGGAAGTCTTGATGGGAATCGTTGCCGACCGGTATGCCATCAAGGAACTGACGACACGGGAGGAGTGGGCATTGATCTCCAAGAGGGAACGCAGTTTTCTTGCTGACTGAACGCCTGAACGGCAGGGGATCCTACAATGCTTATACTTGCTACCTTGTTCGTTATGTGGCTGGGATTTGGTGGTGGCGGAAACGACTACTTGCCGAAGGACCTGAACAAACGTGTCAAGGCGGAGATATCCGACAAACAGGTGCGCAAGGAAGTCAACGCTCTCGTGAAACAAATGAACGCGGATGTCGCAGAGTACAGAAAAGACGTGGAAGCATATGCGCACGAAGGAATGAGCCTCAACGTCGAATACGACGCAGAACACGAGAGGTTCGAAGCGTTGGTCGATAAAATCGTGGGGTCACGGGAGGAGATCCAGAAAAAGCTCCTTGATGACCGCTATAGGCTGGTCGATCTTTTGACGGAAGAGCAATGGAACGCGATTTTCGCGGATGAGAAAGGGTGATTACTAGCATGAGAACGATGAACATCAGACGCATTATCAATGGATTCATGGCGATTGCAGTCCTTGCGGTCCTATCGGGCTGCGGCGATAAAGACGAGCCTGAGCCGGCGATGAAACTCGCTGTTGATGCCGCCGAAGCGAAAGCCATCGCCAAGGAGGCCTACGTCTACGGCTTCCCGATGGTGATGGGCTACAAGACCATCTACAACTACGTGGTCGACAAGGAGAATCCCGAGTACAAAGGTCCGTTCAACAAGCTCGTGTGCGAGGCACGCCTCTTCACGCCGGAAGATAAGGCAATCGTAACGCCGAATGCCGACACGCCGTACTGCATGTTCTGGATGGACCTTCGAACGGAACCGATGGTATTGACGGTCCCCGAGATGGAGCCGGAGCGGTTCTATCATTTCCAGCTCATCGATCTCTACACCCACAACTTCGCCTACGTGGGGACCCTCACAAGCGGCAATGGATCCGGTAAGTTTCTTATCGCCGGTCCCGGCTGGGACGGGGATAAACCGGAAGGCATCACCGACGTGATCCGGAGCGAAACGGACTTCGTTTTCAACGTTACCCGGACCCAGCTCTTCGGCCCCGATGACCTGGCGAAGGTCAAGGAGATCCAGGACAGCTACGGTCTGCAACCGC
>CBDVBZ010000173.1:0-6373 GCA_965372355.1 uncultured bacterium
AACGTTGAAGCCGGCGGGGAGATAACCAAACACAACGGCGATTATACCGACCGTCGCCGCGTACGGCAGCTGCGTGCGGACGTGGTCGACGTGATCGGCGCCGCTTGCCATCGATGACATGATCGTGGTGTCGGATATCGGCGAGCAGTGATCGCCAAATACACTCCCGGCAAGAACCGCCGATATGCTGGATAGGAGAATCGCCTCCTGCGTGCCCGGCGCCACCGCGTTGATTTCTGCGATCCGTATGACCAGTGGAATGGCGATCGGGGTCAGAATCGTCATCGTCCCCCAGCTGGTCCCGGTCGAGAAGCTGATGGTGGCGGCGATCAGGAAGATGATTGTGGGCAACAGACCCGGTGAAATAATTCCCGACACCTTGGCCACGAGGTACTGGGCGGTCTGCAGATCGTTGCAGACGGATCCGATCGACCATGCGAGTACGAGGATGATGATGGCGGCGACCATCGATTTTACGCCCGCGACCCAGGCGTTCATGATCTCGGTGAGCGAGGCCAGACGCTGGACAAGTCCCAGCATGATCGCGACGAGGCATCCCGAAAGCGAACTCCACAGGAGTGCCACAAAGGAATCGCTTTGTCGTATCGTATCCAGAATCGAATAGCTCGTCACACCCGACTCGATCAGGGCGCTTCTGCCCGTCCATACAAGACCCACGAATGTACCCAGAACGACGGCGCCGATGGGGATTGCTGCGTTGTACCAACGCGCTGACTGCGAGGCGTCGGATGTGATCTCCTCATCGATACTGGATAGCGGTACCGCCTTGTCGGCGAGGACTTTGCCGGTTGTCCTGGCTCTTCGCTCGGCCGAAGCCATCGGGCCAAAATCACGCGTCGTCCCCGCCACGAGCAGCCCGAAAAACAGCGTCAGAATCGGATAGAAGCTGTAAGGAATCGATGCCAGAAACGTTGTGAAGGGGTTTCGATCGAGGCCCATACCATCGAAGGCATCCTTTACCAGGCTGATCTCAAAACCGATCCAGCTCGTGATGACGGCAACACAGGCGACCGGGGCCGCGGTCGAATCGACGATGTAGGAAAGCTTCTCGCGGGAGATTCTCAGTTTGTCGGTTATGGGCCGCATCGTGTTGCCGACGATGAGGGTGTTGGTATAGTCGTCGAAGAACACGGCGAGACCCATGAGCCATGTGGCCAGCTGCCCACGCCGTGGAGAGGTTGCCAGACGCGATATCTCGTTGACGACTCCCCGAGTCCCTCCGATCCGTGAGAACACGCCAACCATCCCCCCGAGCAGCATCGTGAATACTCCGATGGAGACATGCTCCGATCCGCCGTCCCCGGCGAGCGAGTCGATCACGTAGTGATCGACCACATAGAAGAAACTGCGGATCACATTGTAGTCGGTGACGAAGAAAGCGCCCAGCCAGACGCCGGCGAAGAGCGCGATCACAACCTGTCTGAAAATGAGAGCCATCAGAACGGCCAACAGTGGAGGCAGGATTGTCAGAATACCGGGGAGGACTCGTAGCGAGGTCTCCCATTTGTTGCCATCGACCTCGAGGACGACATCATAGCGGCCGCCGTGGGGCAGTGTGACCTCACTCAGCGATACGGGGAGTTGGCCAGCGTACGACGTGATCGTCCGCCCATCCTTTGAAATCTCCATCGTGTACGCGACATCTCGACCGTCGATAGACCCCAGCTCGAGCTTTGCAGGGATGCCGGCGATTATGATCCCGGGTCGTTTGAGGGGTGATGCGGGCGCGGCGTCGCCAACGCCGGACCACAGCACGACAGCGGCGACGCAGAGGGTGATAGCACGAAGCCATGTCTTTTCAGACGGCATTCACCCCTCCATTATAGGAGTTTTTCTGCGTCTTCGGTGAACGCCTGCATGTCATCGACTGGATTGTGTAACCGCCTTGTTTGTTATACACATAGCGGTGCTGTTCGCATGAGTGTGATTCCAGGGGAGTCCAGCAACCCGGCCGGTTCCGTGGGGGAAAGGCTCGAAGGCAGGTCGTTGAGGTCTCGGATTGTGAACTCATGGTTGGTCGTATCGGCGACGAGTACCGAATGCAGAGAGTAACAAAACGACGGGTGGATCGCAAGTGATGAGCGGAACACCAACGGCAAATTTTGCCGCTGGTCGGATGTCGGAGTCAAAGTTCTTCAGCACCATCTTTCGGTCACACGCGATGCTTGTGAGAGTGAAACAACGAGTTGCTTCGACATTTGATGTGTTCTGAATGGTGGCGACATTTCCGTCGATTTTGCCTGATTGAACTGGATCGAACTAGATCGAACACGGCAAATCTCGCCCGTGCATAATGACGGACCAACTGCGAGAAAGCCCATTCGTATCGCAACTTCCGTGTATCACGTTCGTGACGGAAAGTCAGAGTCGGCAATATGGTACAGAACTTGCAATTTTTGCACGCCGCGAGTCTTGTGCACGATCTTCTGACGGCAAAAGCACCACTTGATTTGCTCGCGAGTAAATTCATGAAGCTGAATTCCGGCGTTTGAACAAAATGCTCGAGGACATCAAAAGCGGTTATGGGAAATATTTTGCCGACAGTGATATTTTTTCTTGACACTAATTGACCGGATATTAAATCATCACGAAACCGGACGCTACATCGAGTGTTCTTGCGTCGAACGGTAGCCATGCGGGGGCAAGACGGATCTGATCGTCGGTCCTCATTCACCCTTACCCAAAGGACGGAGTAAACATGGCAAAGAAGAGGGCGAAAGCTAAGACCAAGGCTAAAGCCAAGCGCAAGGTCAAGCGCAAGGTCAAGCGCAAGGTCAAGGTCAAGCGCAAGGTCAAGCGCAAGGTCAAGCGCAAGGTCAAGCGTAAGGTCAAGCGCAAGGTCAAGCGTAAGACCAAGCGCAAGGTCAAGCGCAAGGTCAAGGTTAAGCGCAAGGTCAAGCGCAAGGTCAAGCGCAAGGTCAAGCGCAAGGTCAAGCGCAAGACCAAGGCTAAAGCCAAGCGCAAGACGAAGGCAAAGAAGGCGAAAACCCGCACTCGGAAGTAGAGCCTTCGTCACACCGATTATCTAGCGAAGCTCAAAGCTTTTAGCTTATCGGTTCAAATAGAAGAGGAAGAGGCCGGAGCACCTCTTCCTTTTCTTTTTTCCTTCCGAAACGGCGGTCATCCCCCGGCGACACGGTTGTAACTTGACATAGGGAACCCATTTAGCTATAAGTTAGCGTCAGGTACGGGGAGCCGTTGCGTCCGATCGCTGATCTCGAATCCCGACCTCGGACAGCCGTTCGCAGGCGGGTCGTCCACGGAGGTGAAATTTGCATTTCCGGCCCACGTTAATGTGTCTCACCCGGGGAGTCGGCAGGCACCGGGAGCGTCTGACGAGCTTCGAGCTCGCCCTCCGCAGCGCGGGGATCGCGTCGTTCAATCTGGTCTCGGTGTCGAGTATTTTCCCGCCAAACTGCAAGCTCATTTCCAAAGCCAAGGGACTCAGCGGGTTGAAACACGGGGAAATTGTGTACTGCGTGTTGACCCGTAGCGAAACAAACGAAAACAATCGCCTCGTTGCGGCATCGCTCGGTGTCGCCATTCCCAAAGACCCCAGCCGGTATGGATACCTCTCCGAGCACCACAGCTATGGGGAGAACTCCAAACAAGTTAGCGAGTACGCGGAGGACCTGGCCGCGTCGATGCTGGCATCAACGCTGGGTATCGAAATCGATCTCGATCAGGCGTGGGACGAGCGCAAGGAGCACTGGAAGATCGCAGGTCACATCGTCAGGACGTCGAATATCACTCAAACGGCGACGGGCAAGAAGAACCTGTGGACGTCGGTGGTTGCCGCAGCGGTCTTCTGCGGGTGATCGGGACCCCATAAGGAGGGCGCACCTTGAAGAGGCACCGTGGGGGATTTCTGGAAGACAAAGTCGATGTCGACTCCCTTGCCCGCGGGACGAATCGATTTACTCTATCGCTCCTGCCATACGAAGAAACCACGACATATAAGAAGGGCACCCGGTACGGTCCAGAGGCCATCGTGGATGCGTCGGGACATATCGAGCTCCTGGACGAGACGCTTCGGATCGATGCCTCGCAGTTCGGCATCGAGACCCTGAGACCGAAGGTCACCGACCTCGCATCGATCATTTCCCACGCCGCCGATCTCGCAGGGACACACGAGGACGCGTTGCTGGGATTTCTGGGAGGCGAGCATTCGATCACGCCGGCGATCATCGAGGGGCTCGGAAGGCGGGACATCGGTATTGTGTGGATCGATGCACATGCCGATCTTCGCCGGTCGTATAGGGGGCGGGAGGATAACCACGCCTGTGCGGGCTACAACAGCGTCCCGTTTGGCCGAATCGTACAGATCGGGATCCGCAGCCTGGCCCAGGAGGAAGCGGATTTCCTCGAGGAAACCGATCGGGTACCGAGCTATCGCGATTGGGATCGGAACGTCAAGGATGCCATTCTTGGCCTTCCCCGGACCGTCTATGTAAGCATCGATCTCGACGGCCTTTCGCCGGCCCTTATGAGGGCGGTCGGCACGCCGGAGCCCGGCGGGCTATCCTGGGAAGAGGCGATGGATATCCTCGATTTTGTGTTCAGGGAAAAGGATGTCTTCGCGTTCGATGTGGTCGAGCTCTGCCCCAATGACGATGATGTCGTGTCCAGCTTTACGGCCGCCCGACTCGTATACAAGGTCATGGCCCATCACGCCCGTTACAAACTTGGCTAGAACCCGTGACGCTGGAACGCGGGATGCTGGATTCGGGCGCAAGGCCGGAAGGAAAGAGAGCGTCTTATGAACGATCACTTTAAGCAGTTTCCCACCGAGCCTATCGAGCTCGAGCCCGGTCTGACGACCGACGAGCTCCTGAGCCGTATGGAGAAGATTTCGTTCCAGGGCCGGCAAATCGCCCGATCGGCCCGTGTGTGGCAGGAGGCACTCGAGCAGGACGCCTACGTCATGATGGGCCTCGCCGGCGCCATGTCTGCAGCGGGGATGCGAAAGCTCGTTGGCCTGCTTATCGAGCTGCGCTATATCGATTGCCTGGTGTCGACGGGCGCAAACCTCTTCCACGATATCTACGAGACTCTCGGTACGCCGCACTACATGGGATCACCGGATGCGGACGACGAGCGTTTGTTGGAGCAGGGCCTCGACCGTGTCTACGATACGTACGCCGACGAGCGCGAGTTCGAGCGCATCGACCAGTGGATCGGCCGGTGGGCGAACACCGCGCTCGAGAAACGCCCGTATACGACGCGCGAATTCTTAAGGGAGCTCGGTTTGGAAGTGGAGCGGAGATGTGGTGGAAAAAACACCGGAATACTGACCAGCGCGGCGAAGCACGATATACCCATCTACTGCCCGGCAATCGCCGATTCATCGATCGGTATCGGTCTGGCCAGTGCGGAGGAGAATTTCGTGTTCGATCTCACAGGCGATGTGAAGGAGACGGGCCGCCTCGTGATCGGCAAGGAGACGATGGTCATCTATTGTGGCGGCGGGACACCCAAGAACTTTATCCAACAGACTGAGGTCACGGCCAAGCATCTCGGTGGCACGCCAACGGGTCACAAGCACGCTGTACAGTTCATCACCGACGCGCCTCACTGGGGCGGCTTGAGCGGGTGCACGTTCGAGGAGGCGGTAAGCTGGGGGAAGATCGATCCATCGGGTGAGAAGGTGACCGTTTTCTGCGACGCTACGATCGCGCTGCCCCTGGTGGTCTCGGCCTTGTTGACGCGCCGGAAAGGCAAGGCGAGATAGTGAAGTCCGTGCTCGGGCGCGACGAGTACTCGCTTGCTCAAACAGTCCTCGCGGCGCGTCTAAAGGCCAGAGCACCGCTGCGGAACTCGCCGCGAGCACCCATCGCGCCCTCGCATGATGGAAGGGGCACTGCAAGTGCCCGAACGGACATTACGACCGAGCGCTCTAACTGAGCCATCAGCGCGAGCCCTCTTTCAGAGGACAGGTGAGTCATGAAGTGAGGGCATCCGCAGTGCCCCCCGCATGTACCCGGCAAGCGTGGCGAGCGAGCTACTTACTCCGGTAGCGGTACATCAGGTAGATCCCCATGATGATCATGAGGATCGGGAATATCGGCTGTCCGAGGAGCCCCACGGCATAGAAGAACCAGACAAAGCCCACGATAAGGAGGACTGCGCCACCGGTGGACGACGTGAAGAACCCCTTCACCTTGCCGCTTGTGATCTCCGGTTTGTCCTTTAGCGATTTCATCCCCCTATCGAACGCTTCCTCCATCCGCTTCACCCCGTCCGTCATCGCCTTGGAGAACCGATCCGCAAATCTATCGAGCTTTTCCTCGACACCCTGCTTGGACTCACCCGTGCTCGGCTCCTCCTTCGGAGCTTCTGTTTTCGGAGCTTC
>CBDVBZ010000174.1:0-6124 GCA_965372355.1 uncultured bacterium
CGGGTTGGGGAGGTGGGAGCTACGCGGATTTCGGGACGGATGCCCGCGGCCATGACATGGCAGTGGAACGCGATATCCATATGGCGCAGGACCTGCTGTGCGGATCACTCGAGCGGGCGGGGCTCGAGGAGTTTCTCTATCGTTGTGTGGATTCGGAGGACGTGACGGAGTACAAGATCACCTGGTGCGGTCGTTTTTCGGTGCCGTTTGGTTTGAACGTGGCCGCCCGCCTGACCGAAACCCTCGAATCCCGCCCGCTCGTTGGCACACTGCTCGATTACGGGACGAGTGTCAGCGAGGTGTCGCTCGATCTCGAACCGCTGGCTGGATTGGGAGCGACCGCGCCCAACAACCTCCATCATTTTGTGGGGTATGCCGCGATTGGTTATCGCTAGAATCGCTAGAGGTCTCGACAAGTCTGCCGGATGAGATCCCACGCACGCTGCACGTGTTGCTCACGTGTGTCGACACCGCCGATCGCGAAGCGCAACGTGACATTGTCTCCCAACTTCGTGTGTGTCAGGTAGATTTTTCCCGAGGCATTGAGCCGGTCCATCAACCGCTGGTTCGTCTCGTCACCGCCGACGTGGCGAAAGCACACGAGGTTGAGCGGCACGGGTGCCGCAATCTCGAAATCCGGATCGGCCTCCACCCACGTCTTGAACTCCTGCGCAAGTTTCACGTGTTCGCGGATGTGGTGCCGCAAACCCTCGACTCCATAGTGGCGGATTACAAACCATAGCTTGAGGGCGCGGAAGCGCCGGCCGAGCGGGATGTGCCAGTCGCGATAATCGAAAACCGCCCCGGTCTCCGTCGCCTTGTTCTTGAGATACTCGGGCAGGACGCTGAGCGTCTTGATCAAGGTGGCGCGGTCGGTCACATAGAAACAATCACAGTCGAAGTTCGTCAGCATCCACTTGTGCGGGTTGAAACAGTAGCTGTCCGCCAGGTCCAACCCGTCGTGTATCCAGCGGAGCTCCGGACAGACAGCCGCCGTACCGGCGAGCGCCGCGTCCACGTGAAACCACACCTTCTCGCGCCGGCAGATCTCGCCGATCTCGCGGAGCGGATCCATGGCGGTCGACGACGTCGTTCCCGTCGTGCCAAAGACAATAAAAGGAACGCGTCCGGTCGCACGATCGTCCTCGATCGCGCGGGCGAGGGCGTCCGGCCGCATGGCATACGTGTCGTCGACGTCGATCAAACGGAGGTTGTCGCGTCCGACACCGGCAATCGCAATGGCTTTCTCGACTGAAGAGTGCGCCTGCGACGAGGCATATGCCGTAAGCGGACGATCCACACCCCGCTCGTTCGTCCGGAACTCCGTCGTGCGCTCCCTGGCCGCCAGAAGTGCGCAGAGCGAGGCGCTCGATGCCGTGTCCTGAATGACACCACCGCCGCGCGACGTCGACAGAAAGGCCTCCGGCAGATCGAGCATCTCGATCAGCCAGTCGAGCACGTGGGTTTCGAGCTCGGTGCACGCGGGGCTCGTCGCCCACAGCATTCCCTGCACGCCGAGACCCGATGAGAGCAGGTCCCCGAGTATTGACGGAGCAGATGTACTGGCCGGGAAATAGGCAAAGAAGTTCGGTGACTGCCAATGGGTAATACCCGGCAGGATGATCTCTTCGACATCGTGAAGCATCGCCTCAAATGGCTCTCCATTCTTCGGCGGGTGAGGGGGAAGCTTCGCGCGGATCTCCCCCGGGCTTACCCGTGAGAGCACGGGGTATTTCTCCCGCTCGCGCATATAGCGGGCGATCCAGTCGACGACGGCGTGACCGTATCGTTCGAACTCATCCGGCGTCATGTGAGGTCCGTTACTCATCGTATTGAGAACTAGTCTGCCAACTCCTCTTTTGCCCATTCCGACAGATGAACGGCCATCCCTTCGAGAAGGGCCTCACCGGCCTCGGCGTCTGCGCCCGTAGGATCTCCCAGTATTCCATTCTGTGTGACCGCCTGAATGCCGTCCCGGAGGATTCTCGATATCAGGCCCTTGGTAGAGCCGACAAACCCCGGTTCGTAGCAGTCTTTCCGGACGAGATCGGGGCGAATGTGGAGGATCTCGCTGGTCTCGCCGAGATCGGCATGACCTCCCACCTTCTCGGCGGGTAGCCCCAGCTTATCGACCTCTGCCATATAGGCATCGAAGAAACCTCTCAGATCACCGTAGTGTACGATTCGCAGCTGAGGGAATTCCCGAACCAGACCGGGAGCATAGGTCTCCAGTGGAGCGAAGTTGCCGCCGTGACTCGAAAAGAGCACGATCTTTTTGAAGCCGTGATGAGCGAGTGAGCGACAGTAATCGCGGAGTATCTCGAACAGCACTTCGGGTCGGAGCGAGATCGTTCCGGGCAGGCTCATATGATGATCCGAACACGCCGGCCGGATGGTGGGTGCGACCAGGGTATTGCCCAGCTTGTGGGCGATACGTTCCGCGAGTTCGTCGGCAATGAGCGTGTCGGTACTGATCGGCAGGTGGGGTCCATGCTGTTCGATCGAACCGGCCACGACAACGGCCGTGTCAAATCCCCGTTCCAGGGCAGACGCGATCTCGCGCCATGTCATGTCCTGCAGCACTATCCTGTTCTGAGCGTCACTGTGTTTTCCCATTATGTCCTCCCATCTCTTCAAACAAACCCCAGCCGACTCGTCGATCATCGACATGCCCATGTTTCCGTGACAGTTCTTCTCCAGCCCACCGCCGCCAGGATGGCAGACTGGGCTGATGGTAATCGTGTCGCGGCGAACGATCAAGGGGCCTTCCCCCCTCCGAACCCGGCCTCGCCCAACAAACCCGGTCCTCCAAGTTTCCCTGGATTCGCCAAGTCGCTTGTGGTAAACGAATTGCGGTGGGGCGCCACCCAAACCCCCGGCTTGCGTTAAGCGCTCAGAACGTTTATACTTATAGTGTTACGGCAGTTCCTGCAAACCTCTGCCGGCTCCCCAGTTTAATGACGATGAGAAAGCATCTTACAGCCTTTTTGTTTGCAGCATTCGTCTCAGTGCTCGCCATTGCTGCACACGCGCAGCCGCCTGGCAAGCTGTCGCCGGTGCTGCAAAGCGCCCTGCGTGACGCTGGGCAAACGGATCAACTGCGCACCTGGGTCTTCTTCGACGACAAGGGCGATGACCTGTCGCGCAAGCTGCGGGAGGCCGAGGACCTGCTGACCCCGCACGCCCGTGCGCGCCGCGCGCGAAATCGCGGACTCGACAATCTCGTTGATACACGTGATATCCCTGTTGTTCGTCGCTACATCGAGGCGGTTCACCGCCAGGGGGCTCGCGTTCGACACACCTCTCGCTGGTTGAATGCCGTATCGGTAGATATGGATGTTCGCGCGGCGGACGCGATCGCGGCATTGCCATTCGTGAACCGGATGGATCTCGTCCGCATAGGCACCGAGCCGCTACCCGACCCGGTCGAGGTTCCGAGCGGTCCCGAGATACAACAAGCGCCCTCGGCGTTCTTACTCGACTACGGCGCCTCCCTGACACAGAACAGCCAGATCAATGTGCCCCCGTTGCACGATGCGGGGTACAGCGGTAATGGCGTGTGGATCTGCATGATGGATACCGGTTTTGACAATCTATCACACATGGCCATGCAGAACATTGATATCCTGATCACATACGACTTCGTAAACAGCGACAGCATCGTCTCCGATGAGGACGGGCAGATGGGCGACGACAACCATGGGACACAGACGCTGAGCACGATCGGCGGTTATGCGCCGGGTGAGCTCATCGGTCCTGCATACGGTGCTACATACATACTCGCCAAAACCGAGAACACGACGTGGGAACGTCACATCGAGGAGGATGCGTGGGTTGCGGCCGCCGAATGGGCGGACAGTATCGGCGCCGATGTCATCTCGAGTTCGCTGGGCTACTCGAATGGATTCACTCATTTAGAGCCCAACTATTCCTGGAGCGATATGGACGGTAACACGACGATCGTTGTACTCGGCGCCGACATCGCGGCGAGCCGTGGAATACTCGTCGTAAACTCGGCCGGCAATGACGGGCTCGTGGCCGAACCCGCCAACACGCTGGTCAGCCCGGCCGACGGCGACAGTGTGCTCGCCGTCGGGGCGGTGACCTCGTCCGGTGACCGTTCCAGTTTTAGCTCCGTCGGACGGACCGCGGATGGTCGCATCAAACCCGACGTGATGGCGATGGGGTCGGGCGTGCGTGCGGTGAGCGTGTTCAACACGACGGACTATGTCAATGTCAGTGGCACGTCGTTCTCCTGTCCGCTGACCGCGGGTGCCGCCGCCCTCATTCTAGAGGCAAGACCCAACGCCACGAATTCACAGATCATGGATGCGCTCCGGCAAACAGCCAGTCAGGCGGGCAGTCCGGACCGCTATATGGGCTGGGGCATTCTGGATGCCACCGCCGCGGTCGCGGTCATCTCGACGGGCATCGGCGGCCAGCCAACCCCGGATCGCATCGTGCTCCATCCGGCGTATCCCAATCCGTTCAACCCGACGACAACAATCCGTTACGAACTCACAACGCGCGCGCACGTGAGTTTGACGGTCTACGATGTGCGCGGCGCCCGGGTGGCGACACTCGTCGACGCAACGGAGTCTCCGGGACCCAAGTGGGTTGTCTGGGCCGCCAGAAACCAGGACGGTGAACGACTGGCATCCGGAGTTTACATCTATCGTCTGACTGCCGGCGGCGTGCAGAAGAGCCGCAAGGTCGTGCTTCTCAAGTAGGAGGATATTGATGCGTAGTCGCCTCGCCCTGAGTTTTTCTGTATTCGCATTCGTGCTTGCGCTGTCTACGACGGTCGCGTCACAGACGAAAGATCCAACGCACCTCGAGACGATCGTTCAAATCGATAATGGCGCCGCCGAGTGCGCGGCGGGACAGTCTGCGAGGTTATCCCGGATCGATCGATCGGCGGCTCGATCGGCATACTCGATTGCCAGCATCAATACGGATATGACCTACTACCACCTGGATCTCGAGATCGATCTGGTTGCCGAGCACATCGACGGCGTCGTACGCGTCGAGGGGACGGTCGTGGGGTCGGCATTGTCCACGCTCCTTCTCGATCTGCTTTCGAGCATGGTCGTGTCGTCGGTCAAGCTGTCGGATGGCACACCGTTGTCGTACAGCCAGGGTGTGGATGCGGTCATCATCACGATGCCCGCCTCAATACCCGTGGGCGGTACCTTTAAGATCGACATCACGTACGGTGGCACACCGAGCAGCGGCGGGTTTGGCTATTTCGTTTTTGGCACGAATGGCGGCGATCTGTACGCGTGGAGTCTTTCGGAGCCCTACGGTTCGCGCAACTGGTGGCCTTGCAAGGACCATCCTTACGACAAGGCCGATTCGGTACGCGTCACGGTGACCGTGCCCTCTCAGTACAAGGTGGGGTCGCAGGGCACACTGGTGAGCACGACCACGGTCGGGGGCAACACCACGTATGACTGGGTGTCGCATTACCCGATCTCGACCTACCTCGTCTCCGTCGCCGTCGGGGAATACGTGGAGTATCTGGGTACGTACAACCGATTGCCGGACCTGGCGCTGAAGTACGGCGCCCTCTCGATGCCGCTCCAGCATCTGGTCTACGATGACGGCAGTTCCGGTCTTTGGTCCAATTGGGCACAGGTCGGACAGATGATCGATGCGTTCGAGCACTGGTTTGGTCCGTATCCCTTTGCTGACGAGAAGTACGGCCACGCCGAATGCACGTTTGGCGGGGGTATGGAGCACCAGACGATGGCTTCGATGGGGGCATCAAGTTCGTTGACCCTGGCGTCGCACGAGCTCGCGCACCAGTGGTATGGCGACGGGATCTCTCCGAAGACCTGGCCGCACCTGTGGCTAAACGAGGGTTTTGCGACGTACGCGGAACTCATTGACATCGAGGAGCGTCCCAGCGCCTATCCAGCCAATTACTTTGAGACCAGACGGGCGTCACGCTACAGTTACGCAAAGAGTGCAAGCGGGACACTTGTCCTCGAGGACACAACCAGCGTCAACAACATGTTCGATTACTACCGGGTCTACACCAAAGGTGCCACCGTCCTGCACATGCTTCGCACCGTCGTCGGCGATGCGACGTTCAAGGATATCCTCAGAGAGTACGCGATGG
>CBDVBZ010000175.1:0-6056 GCA_965372355.1 uncultured bacterium
CAAGTATGCAGCTGGCATGGCTGTTCGAGCTGTACGAGAACGAGAACTGGTTTCTTTCGGGGACGCTCAACCTGTGGAACAGCGATCTTCTCAGGGTCAACCTCCTGGAGTGGGTGAATGGGATCATCGATGACGGCGGTATCAGCCCGGACAACAGCCTGGTCGAGAAGACGCCATCGCTTCGTTGGGGGGGCGGCGTTCGTGCGGCGTATGCGCCGAATGACCTCTTTGGATTCGCAAGTCTTCTCGAGACGGGTTACGGGGAATCACTCGATCGGAGCCGTTCGAGCGAGTTGTTCCTCAACCTGGGTATCCGTGGAGATATCGATTTGCTGGCCCGCTCGAAGGTGCCGATTGGCTTCGTCGTCGGCTACTATATGTCGACGTTTCCCGAAACCGGCGACAGCAGTTCGAACCGGACAGACATGTTCTCCGTTCGCGTGAACTTTACGGGGCGGGACGACTTTTCGGTTGGCATCGAGTCGACGAATTCGCGGACAAAGGTGCCCTCTGTCAGCGGAACAATCAACTCGACGCTTACGTCGCTTCAACTTCAGTACTACTTCTGAGACCCGGGGAATGATCCGCGACAGACGAGGTTCTCAAACGAGAAGCAGTGCCACGACAGAGAGGGCCGCGATCAGCACCGCCGACTGAGCCATTCCCAGAAAAGGAATCAAGAGCAGGCTGGCGACGAGCGACCCCACGCAGCCGCCGATTAGATCGGCGGCATAGAGCGGCGACACGACGGTCTTCTGATCCGTGATCCCCGCCAGGCTCGCGTACGCAAAGACACCCGCCACGAGCACACCCGCCAGAAACAACAGCAACGAGATAGCGCCCAGGTTGGATGGCAGACCGGAATACAAAAAGCCGATAAAGACCATATTCAAGACGGCGAATCCGAGAAGAAGACCGTATCCCCAACTCTTTCGTATCATGAAGCCATCCCCCGCGCCTTGTGCCGCCCGGAGAACCACAACTGAACCGACGGCCAGACCGGCCATGAACGCCATCAATAGTATTCCGATATTTTGAAACAGGACGCCGCTCTTGACCTGATAGTGCAGGATCAGAATCGTCTCGACCACCATTCCGACAAATCCTGCGATGAAGACAAGCAATGTCCTCCGGAGTCTCACCAAACGACGGGCGATGGCGAATATACCGGCGGCAAGCAGAATGACGCCGATATAAGCAGCGACGCCGCCAGCAGACCATCTCCTTGACTCGCTGAGATCCCTGTTTATCAGTGCAGGGACAAACTTCGAGAGCCAGATCATGATGGAGTACTTGTAGCACACGGGTTCGATGTCGGTGTTGGGTTGGATATCAGTAGACGCGAGGCGATCGGCAATCTCAAAGAAACGGTCGTTGGTGTACATATAGTGAATGTATTCCGGTGTCACCAACCGGGTGTCGAGCGATCGCTCCTTGAATGCGTTCGCCAGGACGAGCGGATCCCGAGCCAGCAGGCGATTCGATGCGATGTTGATATTCACAACACCGGGCAAGACGATCACGTCCGCGAACACGGACTTGAGCGCCCGATAAATGCTCGTGTTGCGGTAGGCGACGAACTGCGTCCAGACGTTCTCCGACGATCTCAACCGCAGCGCCAGAACTCCGCCGGGGCGGAGTGCCGCCGCGCACGCCTCGAAGAACTCAGCCGTGTAAAAACGGTTCGATTGTCCGGATGTCGGGTCCGGCATCCCAATCAGAATGAGGTCGTATCTCTCGGAATCTTTCACGAATCGCCGGGGGTCATTGATATGAACCGTCACGGCCTGCGATCGAAGCGGCGCCCGATAACTCTCCGGGAGATGTTTCTCCGCCAGTGATAACAGCACCGGGTTGAGTTCGACATAGTCGACCTGTTGCGGTTTGTGTTTTAGTATCTCGGCCAGGATCCCGTCCAGCCCGCCGCCCAGGACGAGGACTCGTTCGACGGGGTCGATGTGTATTGCAGCAAGATGAACGATTTCCTCCGCGGCAGCGCTCTCCGTCTCGAAGAAGACGGCGTCGTTCTCAAAGACGACAAACTGGTCTTGCTGTTCTGTGATCGTAATCCGCCCGTAGGGGGAGTCGCGTGTATCGAGGAGGAGCGGGTGGTTTACGCGGGTCATCCAGTGATCGATCCCCGGGGATGCGAACATGACGGCAAGCAAAGCCGCGAAGACCACCGCCGCCGTGTAGTGAGCCATCGAGCGCCGCAATGGAAAAACAATGATCGCCGCAGTCAGCAGGCTGCACCCAACAGCAATCGTGAAATTCTGGATCCCGATCTTGAGCAGGAGCGTTGCTGCAAGACCGCCTGCGATCCCCCCAACGCACTCGATCGCGTAGGCCATGGCGAGCGTTTTCTCTTTGCTCACATACAGCTTTGCCACCCATTGAAACAACAGGCCCAGTAGCACTCCGATGGGCAGGAGGGCGATCGTGATGGCAAGCAGCTGCTGTCCGAAGGGGAGGTAAGAACCGGGAATACCCCCAAAGAGAACCCGCACCGAGCGAATAAACGCGATGTCCAATGGCAGCAATACGGCAAATGCCACGAAGAGATACGCCACGGTAGACGCTCGAGGGATCCAGGCCCGCCGGCCGAGGAGGGCACCGGTGGCGGTCCACAGGAGCCACACACCGATGGCGAGGATATAGATCAGCTCGATACCGTAAAACGCAACGTTCAATTCACGGAGTATGACGACCTGGCTCAGGATGGAGATAAAGCCGATGGTCAGAAGGAAAAGAATCACCGGGGCTCTTGTGATCGGTTAGAGGTGATCCGACTCGCCAAAACTCATGGCCTGGAATGTGTAGAAACGGGCGCCGTTTCTCCAACTGCCCTCCGGCAAGCCCGCTTTGAGACACAAACGATCGAGCATCTCATCGCGATCCCAACCCTGCTCGACGGCCACGGACGGCAGAAACACGGCGGTACGACCGTTCTTCTCGATGAGAACGCCATCGCGTCCCACGAGAATATCCCCGTAGCCTTCGACCAGTCGTGGTGGAGTCAGGACCGATACCTCGATCTCGATACCGCCCAGCTCGTCCAGTGTAACCGGCGAAAACCGCGGGTCGTTGAAGGCCGCCTGCCACGCGCAATTGCCGACGACCCATCCAAGTGGCGAATCATCGCGCATATGCCCGATACAGCCCCTGAGGTTGCCGTTGATCTTGAGTGTTACAAAAGCGCCACGTCGTTGTTCCAAGGCGGGATCGAAGTGTCGTCCAAGCGGTGTGGTCTCGGTATCCAGAAACTGCCGGATCGTTTGTCGCGCAAACGACAAAAGCCGCTTTCTGTTCTTGTCAGAAAGTGTCGTTTCCTCGGAGAGGTCGGTGTCTCTCTGCTTTAGCGGTATCCAGCTGCCGTTATCGTTTTCGAACTCGGCGACTACAAACGACACGGCGCCGTAACCCACGACACGCAAGCGTTTGCCCACCGATGCGTCTCCGGAGTTGGCGTAGCTGATGATGCGCGCGCTCGTCGCGCCGAGCCTTTTGGCTGCGGTGATCGCGGTGAGCACCGGTCCCGCACCACACGCACACGTGGATAGATTGGGGACGTCTTTTTCGAGCTGCTCCCACATCGTGGCCTGGACGTGTTCCGGATCCATCGTGGTGATCGCTTCCAGCGTTTTTTTGTCTATGATGTTCGCGTCCTCGTAGGCGGGGTAGTGGGAGAGATCGGAGCTCGCCACGATGAGCGCACGCCGTCCGCGGAGCGCTTTGGCCAGGGCATGGCCGAAACGGGTACACAGATCGATATCCGGTGTTCCGATAATAGCGGGGAGGATCTTGACGCCGGGGAACAGCGTCTGGACAAAGGGCACCTGGACCTCGATCGAATGCTCGCGGGTGTGGACGGCCGGCTCGAACGTGAAATCGCCGTCCGCGGCGATCAGCTCGGCGGCCAGCTCCTCGTCGATCTCCGCCGTGCCAAGAGGCGTCCGGTAGCCAGCGGACGGATAGATCGATACGCCCCCGAAACCCGCGGTCGTGTGGTTGGTACCGAGCAGGACGATCAGGTCGTAGTTGTGTGCCGCCGCCTGGGCGAATGCGTCCGCACAGATCTGGCCCGAATAGACATACCCCGCGTGCGGAGCGATGATGGCGATCGGCCTCTCCTTCGAGGGGGTGACGGCGTCTTCGAGATAGCCATCGATCGCCTTTGTGAGCTTCGTTGGGTCAGCAGTGTAGAATCGACCCGCGACGGCGGGCTCGCGGACACTGGCCTCGTAGCGCCGGCTGTCACCAGCGCCGGCGGTCCGCGCTGCGCCGCAAATGGCCGCAGCCACGACGCATGCAATCAGACCCGCGACCAGGCTACTGTGAAGACGTCCACACGCCGGCAATCGGCTGTTTGCACTTCTTGCACTGGCCATCTTTTAGATTCTCTCCTGTGACAAAGAAACCCTTCCTGGCAATAACCGTCTCCCCGCAGCTGGGGCAGTACGTGTTGTTGCCCGGGTGACCGGGGACGTTTCCTACATACGGGTAGTGCATTCCATGCGCAACCGCAATCTCGTACGCCGTCTCGAGTGTGGCGACCGGTGTCGGCGGGAGATTCAACATCTGATAGTCCGGATGGAAGCGGGTGAAATGCACGGGGACATCGGGACCGACCTCGCCCACAACCCACTTGACGAGTTCGGTGAGCATCTCATCGGAATCATTCAGTGTCGGCACGACGAGATTGACGATCTCCAGATGCACGCCGCGCCGGGCCACCTGTTTGATGCTGCGCAGAACGGGTTCGAGCTCCGCGCCGCACACGCGACGGTAAAAGTCCTTGCTAAAACCTTTGAGGTCGATCTTGATCCCGTCGAGCACATCACACATCTCGTCGAGAGGCTTCTCGTTCATGAATCCACAGCTGACGAGTACACACGAGATGTTGTGCTCGCGGGCAGCGCGCGCGATGTCGGTCAGGTACTCGGTAAAGACCGTGGGCTCGTTGTACGTAAAGGCGATAATCGGCGCGTTTCGTTTGCCCGTCTCTTCGACGATTACGGCCGGGGGGGTGTACTTCGTGGAATAGTCTTCGGGACGCGCCTGTGATATTTCCCAGTTCTGACAAAACTTACAGCTGAGCGGGCACCCGGCCGTTGCCATTGAAAATGCGGCTGATGCGGGCATGAAATGATAGAACGGTTTCTTCTCAATGGGATCTACATGGATGGAGACGGGATGGCCGTAGACAAGACTGCGGAGCTCTCCGCCGACGTTCTCCCGCGTCCGGCATCGTCCGCGCTCGCCCTCTTTTATGAGGCAATTCTGAGCGCACAGCTGGCACCTGATCGCGTTGTTCTCGTGATCGAACGGGTCGTCCGTGTACCCATCGTCCTTGGTGTGGCACGACAGGCAACTGACACCGGCAGTGTTGGCGGAGATCCAGTAGCGCGCCAGCGGAGCATCGGCCACGAGGCCCGTCGCCTGTGGTGACGCGGCGGCCGCGGTCACAAGCTCTCTCAGCCAGGCAGGACATGACAGCATTACAGACGCGCCGCCCAGGACGAGCGCCGTCCTGGATGTGGCCTTCAAGAAGTCCCGTCTCGACGCGTCTCGCCTGAGCAGATATGCGGCAGAATTCTTGTCGCGGGATGCCATCTCCAGCCTCAGTTTCTACACCAGCATCCGGATGCCTCTGTGCATTGTAGTCTAACGGTGCTGGTAATCCGCAGCACCGATGGCGCGGCGCGAAGCGTCCGCGCCATCCAACGCATATGCGTCAGCTACAAGATACAGGACCGTGGAGCGTGAAGTCAATTGAGACCGGGCCGGGAAGACAGGGCGTCGCCGCCACGCAACCGCTCAAAAAACTGAAACATCCGATCTTTCGCGTGTGTCTATTCTATTGAACTCGATTCGGCACTCATCCGAGCGAAATCTCGAGACAGGAGCGGATCATGCACAAGATAGCTGCAGTGTTTCTGGGGTTGTTGTTTGTTGCCGGTAGCCTGCAGGGAAGGGGAGACCCGCCGATCGACATCGGGGATATCGTCGTAACCCCGGACGTTGTCTATGCCAGAAAATGCGGAATGGCCCTGACG
>CBDVBZ010000176.1:0-6022 GCA_965372355.1 uncultured bacterium
GCTGTAACGCTTCGCCTCATAGGCCATCCAGCGCGGCGTCGGAATCTCGAGCACGCGGACATAGTATGCGGCCGGCACGGCGGCATCGAAATCCGGATCGGTCCAGGCGGCGATCAGCTCGGGTGAGCCAATGGTGTTCGTCCACGTGGCGTTTGCGACATCGACCGTATTGCCGACCACCGGCAGCTTGCCATCACCGCCGGGCTTGCGGTCTCCCGACCACACGACGTCATAGACCTTTTCCATCCGTTTGTCCTTACCCTCGAGCCACACCTTGACGATCTGTATGCGATCGAGGTTGCCGGACATCGGGTCCTTGAGCGCCCCAACCAGAAATGAAGGCGCCTTGCCCTCCGGGGCGTCGGTCAGATCGCCGCCCATCGGGACGCCCTTCTGATAGCCGATCGACGCGGGCAGCCGACTCGCCGCGTCGGCATCGGTGAAGTTCCACCCGCCAAAGAAACGCACGGTCATCCGTGGCCCCGTGGTCGCGTAGGTTTCCTTACGCGACATCGCGTCGAAAAGCGCCTTGCGTGTGTTTTCGGTGGCCCAGACCGCGGCGTAACCGGACGCGGCCATACTCCAGCTGGTGTACTCGTTGTCGCCCACCTTGGCCATGGGGTGTTCCCAGCGCTTCGGGCTCGGCTCACAGCCCGAGTGCTTGCCAAAGAAGTTCTCCTCCTCTACGGCCGCGAGACCTGTGTGGCTGTCGGTCGATCCAATCATCCCGAACTTGTAGGGGTTGGTCCCGTATTTCTTCTCGAGCTCCAGACCGACTTGAAGCCCCGACCGGGCATACTCGTACTGCAGCATCTCGTCCTCTTTCAGGGCGGTCAGATCGAGGTTGCCCTGATCCCACGTCTCGTAGTCGGCGAACTCGTCGTTGGGCGAGAGAAAGGGGTGCGTCTCTCCGTCACCCTTGATCTGCGTGGCTTCGTAGAGCGGTTCCCACTTCGCGCGGTTCTCGGTATACGCACGGTCCACGTTCTTACCCGAGAAGGTGTTCTTGATCGGAAACATAAAGCCGTTGCTCAGGTTGCCGTTGTGAGCGATCGCGAGCAACGCGCCGCCGGTCTTCTCCTCGTAGGCCTGCATCCACTTCCACAGATCGCGCGGGTTGTCGCTACCCAACGGCGCGACGGTTGTCAGGGGCTCCACCATGCTGGCCTTCAAGCCCCCGTCACGATAGATCACGACACGGTGGAGGTTGTAACCCCTTGTGGTGGACGTCCACTCATAACCGATAAACGCGGTGAAATGGCCGGGGTCGTTGAATTCCTCGGCCGCCTCGATCGCCACCTCCCATGCCAGGCGGTACGGCGCCGTCCCGGGGAGCGACTGCAACGCGTCGGGCATCGTTCCCTGTGTCAAACCCTGGATCACCTCGACGGCGACCTTGACCGCCTCCTGACCGCCTTCCTGGATCATCTCGTACCACCGTTTGCCCGTCGGATCGGCAAGAAACGCGGGGTCTCCTGCGACCAATCGCGGAAAGAAACCCATGTTGTCCGAGTGATCGGCGACGACGAGAAAATCGAGCGGTCTTGACAGCCTCACCTGCAAACCGGTCGACGAGGTGAGCTCCTCACCGAGTGCAAACCGGTAGGCATCCTTGGGAAGCAGCCGTGCGCCGAAGGCACCGGCATCCATCGACATAGCCGTGTGAAGGTGCGTGTCGCCCCAGTACACGTTTGTCGGGAAGCTGCGACCCGCATACGGCGAGTAGTGTTTCTGTCCCGGAAAACCATCCACGTGGTCCTTCGTTGGTGGTGGCAGCTGGGCCTGTGCGGGAATGGTCATCACCAACGCCATTGCGACCGCGCCGAGTAGCAAAAACAGCCTCGAAACCGTTTTCATAAGCGCCATCCTTTCGTTACAAGATCCGTTTTTCATCGATTAGTTCGAACCCCGTGATCTTCCAATATTTGCCGTCCGGCATCAAGGTCAACCTCGCCTGGTATGCATTACATCGGTAATGAATATGCTCCCAGTGGTTGACCGATCCATAGACATCCCAGTCGGCGATAACGGAGAATCCACCGCCATCCACGGCCGTTATGGAATCGACTTCACGGATATCGAGACGATCCACAAACGCCTGGGCCTTTCCGCCTTCTTCGTCGATCTGCATGGCGTTGCGGCTCTGCAGATAGACTGTCGCCAGGAGATCTCCCGACACACTCTTGGCCATCTGGTCGTACACGGCCTCATCATAGCCGTAGCTGAACGACCGGTAGACATTGAGAAGCAGGCCCTGCAGGATCCGGCGGGTTTTCTCCTCGGAGGGTGCGGAACTTCGGTCGAGATACTCCCTGACCGGGATCTGTCCGGCGACGTAACCAAAAGAGGCGCCTAAGATTAGAGCTGTCGAGCAGAGAACGATCCCTCTCCGCCGCGATGCCGGTAGTGCGCCCAATACGCCAACCAGGGCCAGTAGTACGAGGAGCCGCTGAGAGTCGATTCTCCGCAGAACACTATATAATGGAGGCTCCCCCGATTCAGTGACGGTTTCCGACAATGGGATGGTGACCCGCGGAGCGTTTGGCTTGAGAACCGTTCTGAAAATCCGGTCGTCGAGGAACTTCACGCGCAGCAACACGTCCGATGTCGTTGCCGGCAAACCCGCGACGACAATCTCCTCACCTGCCAGAGTCAGGCCGTCGCTGGAGAGCACCCATTTGCGGATAATCGAGTCAGATGTTCTGATAACCGTGATCGGAGATGTTCTTTTGAAGCCCTCGGGAAAGACCGGCTCGATGGGAAGCGGCGCGCCGTTGAGCAGCGGATTTTTCCATGTCACGTAGAAGCGATCGGGCTTGTTGTTCTCAACGCCGAGATACGCCGGGCGAACATCATCGGCGAGCACGGTGGCTGCGACACTCAGGTGCAACGCGAATGCAAGCGCGATGCTCCAACGCACCCGTCTATTCATAGGGCAACCCCTCAACCAGTATCGTGTAGCGGGATTTCACCGAGTTGTACGCCTCATCGACGACGTCGTTCTTGCGATCATACATAAAATCACGTCGCACCCGCTCGCGCACACCCTCGAACTCGGGCATCCGTGCATCCGTGCGATCGTCAACACGAACGACATGAAGACCGAACGACGATGCAATCAGCCCCTGCCACCCCTGCCCGTTCAACTCGAACAACGCATCGGCGAACGCCGTACCCAACACCCGCACGACGCCATCCTTTGTCAACTCGCGGTAGGCGGAGTCCAGCATGATCGCATCGCCCAAAAAGGCGATCTCTTCGGCAGTTGCGTCACTTGCGCGCAGGCGATTGAGCATGCCTTCCGCCTCCTTCGTGACGTCGTTGCGCTTGTCCGGGTTGAAATAGATGTGAGTGAAGGAGATTGTCTCCGGAATGAGATACGTCGACTGGTTCTCCTGCGCGTACGTTTTGAGCTCGTCATCCGTCGGCTCGATGGCATCGGCCACGTCTTCGAAGACGAATAGCAGTTTCTGGACGAGCCTTCTCTTGATCACCTGGTCCTGTTCATCCAGACCCATGGTATGGGCTTCGCGCGCGAGAATCTCCTCGCGGATGTAATTATCAACCAGGCCTTTGAGCTCGGGGGGGGTTGGTTTCCGCCGCATACGGCTTTCCCATGAAGAGCGCAGCCATTCGATATCCGCCGAGGTGATCTCGACCATGAACGGATCGTCTTCTCGCTCCGTGTTTTCCTTGTTGAGAAACGAGTGCAGCCCGAAAACGACAAGGCCAAGCACAAAGAAATAAACAAGCGGGTTCGTCAGAAATTTCTTCATATCGAGTTCAGTGAGAGACGCGCGTCACGCTTTAGCGGCAGGGGTGGCGTCGGGGTTGTGGATTCGCACTACCCTCCCAGTGCCACCGGCAGCTGGAGCTGGACGTTGATGCGAACGGTATGATTCGCGATCGGGCCCTTCCAGTCGCTGATCTCAGCCGCCGTGCCGTATTCGATGTATGCGTTCCATGTCTTCTCGGGGAGGATCCACGCTTTGCCCAAACGAATGCGGATCGGAATATACCAGCTTCCGTCGTTCCAATTGTAGCGGATGACGTAGTCGCCGTTACCGATATAGACTCCGTTGCCCAGCTGATAGACGATGACCGGGTTGAGCCCGAGGGTGCCTGGCTTGACGTCGCCCGAGCCCGCCGGGTCTTTGCTCCAGGTTTGTTGTACGAGGAACGCCAGAAAGAGCTTGTCGTTGAGCTCGCGTTGCGTCACAGCGCCGGCGAGACCAAATCCCCAATTCGGGTTACCGAAGCCCGTCTTCGAGGGAAAGTTGATCTGCGGACCGATACCCCAGCGGCCCGTGGCCCACTGCTGTGCGATTGCCAATACAAAAATATCCGAATTGCCAAAGCCCCATTGCTCGTCCTTGTTCTCGAGGGCCCTTAGGGTCAAGCGCGGGAGCATGGTAAAGGGGATCTTGCCGGACTTGGGCACGGGTGCGACGAAGCGAAACTGGAGAAAGCCCCTTCCCCCTTCGACTCGGGGCACACCGTTCACCAGATCGGTTTCGTAATCGAAGTTGCCCTCGAGGGCGAATTGATAGCTCCACTGCGTCGCCGTCGCGTCGACGGCCATCGACTCGCGGCTCTGCTCCTGCGCCGCGCTCGATGTCGTCAGCAAAGCGACCACCGCCAGGGCTGAAACCAGTAGCAGAACAGGGTCAACACCACTCCGTCGGGAGCGCATCAATCGCCGTCTCATCACATCCTCCTCCGTAACAGCCGCAAGCAGTTCATATGGGCGTCTCGTGACCCATGGTAGGCTTAAGCTGGGGGGATTGCAATCGCAAGTTGGGACAGCGAAGAACCGCCCCACGCTGGCTTTGGTCCAACGAAGGGCGGTCGCAGCTACTCGTCTTTCTTGGTTTTCTTGTCAATGGCCTCATGCATCGCCGTCCACTCGTCGGCCGTCATCAGTTCGATCATTCCAAAGCGGGCATCGAGCAGCCGTTGCTGAAGATCGATCCTGGAGGCATCGGCCTTACGACGAAAACTACGAAAGTCATTCTCACTCGCATCGTAGTCCGCCAGAAGCGCTAGCAGCTTCTTGCCCCATTCGTCTCCCATTTCCTCTAGATACGCCTCCAAATCCTCATCCGCTCCCTTTGTCAGATCGACGATCTGTTCGTAGCGCGCTTTGTCTTTGACGGCATCCTTGACAAACGGCTCGAATGTCTTCTCAAATGAGAAATCGCCGCCTCCACCGAACAGCAATATCAGTACGGTAATGGTACCTATGATCATTTGTTTTCTCCTCCCGGGCGCGCATGTCAGCGCGCGTAAGACCTCTGCCAGCTTTCGTAAAGCGTCTTTTCGATGTCCGACAGCTTTTTCCAATCTTCTTTGCCCGCGATGCGTTTCATTTCGAACATGTAGGTCAACAACTTCTCGAAGTACGCTTCGCGTATGGTGTTGAATTTGTCCATCTGGGCCTGAAAATCCTCGCGCGTGGAGTTGTAGTCTTTGTCGAGCGTTGTCAGGGCGGCATAGTGGTTTTTGACCTCGCCGTCCATTTCGATCACTGCGCGCTCCACCTTATCGAAAACTGCCAGCAAAGTGGTGACTTTCCCCGGATCGTCGATCTCATCCTGGATCCGGTCACGCATGTCGGTGACCCACCCGGCGCCGGGACCATAGGTGGACGTGTTCTTCTTACCCTTGCAGCCCGTTGACGAAAGCGACAGCGCGGCAAGACCCAAAGCCAGACACGCGAACAGCACCGTGCGGCGCCGGTATAGAGAACGAATCATACGATAACCTCCCTACATCAAGTGGCTGATTAGAAGTTCTTGGCAACAGCGACGAACACGACGGCGATCCGCCAACCGCGTGCCCAGGAGCTGTTCAGTAAGTTCTTCGCCATCTATATTCCTACAGTCTTTGTGATCTAGAAGGACTAGTATTGGTGATGATGCGGGCGCGGGGGGCGGCACCCCCGGCCCCGTGCCGCCCATCATTACAGGATAGGGGCAACTGGTTTTCCCGCAATCGCTGACGATCGTGGGCCCCAGCTAGT
>CBDVBZ010000177.1:0-6016 GCA_965372355.1 uncultured bacterium
GGTCTCGCGCGACTTGCTGATGTCCCAGTTCTGGCAGAACTTGCAGGCAAGGTTGCATCCGGCGGTGCCGAACGAGAACACCGAGCTTCCGGGATAGAAATGGTTGAGGGGTTTCTTCTCTATGGGGTCGATGCAGAACCCGCTCGAGCGACCGTATGTGGTGAGCACCATCTGATCGTCCTGTCGGGCACGAACAAAACACAATCCCCGCTGGCCATCGCGGAGCCTGCAGTAACGGGGGCACAGATCGCACTGGATCCGTCCGTCCTCGAGTTCATGCCAGTAGCGGCCAGGCACGACGTTCGGTTGTTCCATGGGTACTCGCCTCCGGTCGGCGGAAATCGTGAGGCACTGCCCTCAATATAGCCGGTTATTTGATTGAATTCAACCGGCGTTCGGGATATGTTGGGAACGGTCCAGCCGGCGTAAGTCGAGATACGATAAGGATCCCCATGCACGTCTTCGACGCACACACGCATTTCTTCAGCCGAACTTTCTACGAGTATCAGGCTCGCAAAGCGCCGGCAGGTGATGTCCCATCCCTCCTCGACAAGATGGCCAGAGCCGGGATCGACGTCCCGGGAGAGAACGTCGGGGCCCACCGCGACCGGATCATTTCCGAGCTCGACGACAACGGGATCGATCGTGCCGTGAGCTTTGCATCGGTTCCCGATGAGATGGAGATCGTCGGCCAGGCCGCGAGGTCGTCAAACGGCCGGCTGGTTCCTTTTGCCGCGGTCAACCCGCTGGATCCGGAGACTCTGAAGAGACTCGAGTTGCTCCACAGCCATTACGACTACAAGGGCATCATCCTCTTTCCGCAAGCGCACGACTATGCCATCGGTGGCGAGGAGGCTGCCGCCGCGCTCGATCTCGCCAGACGGCTTGGAGCGGTCGCGTTTGTTCACTGTGGCCTGCTCAGTGTGCCCGTCCGATCGATTGTCGGGTTGGAACCGCACTTCCCACTCGAACGCGGCCATCCCGAGGATCTGATTCCAGTGGCCAGGGCGAGGCCCGACCAGGTATTCATCGTGCCCCACTTTAGCGCCGGCTTCTTCGACGAGTTTCTCAAACTGGGCAGGATGTGCCCGAACGTGTATGCGGACACGGCCGGATCCAACTCCTGGGGCATGTTTCAGACGCCACCGCTCTATCTCGAGGATCTCTTTAAGGAGACCGTTGCCGTTTACGGTGTCGAGCGGGTCCTCTACGGCTCGGACACGGCGGGTTTCCCGCGAGGTTATCGAAACGATGTGCGCGACGCACAGATTCGCGCGATGCACGACGCGGGGATTGGGGCCGCAGATCAGGAATTGATCCTCGGTGGCAATCTCGCCAAGCTACTCGAAGTTTAATCCTTATCAATCACGCGATCGTTCTTGTGTCTCATCAGCGCGCGCGTGTACCGGCGCGCGACCTTGGGCATGTTGCTTTCACCGTCTGGTGCACGCTCGAGACCGAACACCTCCCTCGGGAAGTTGAGTGATTGCTGAATCGCCCAGATCGCGTGGTGATCTTCCGGGGGGTAGATCTTAGCGGGATCGCCTACGGCCACCCACCCGATCGGCACCGTCGTACCCGGGAACAATCTTGTCTTCAGGTGCACCACACCGTTGATTCTGACCTCGGCGCGGGCTCCGATGTTGGCCCCGTTGAATACCGTCGAGCCCGTGGCGAGAAACACGTCGTCCTCGACCGAGCATCCCGTCAAATAGGCGCGTGGGCCGACCAGGACGTTATCGCCAAGCCTCGCCGGGTGCCGGGCCGTGCCACGGATCACGGCGTTCTCCATAACGATGCAACGGCAGCCGATCTCAACCGGTCCCCCTTCGGCCGTGATCACAGCGCCAAACAGAATGCAGCTGCCCTCACCGATCGTCACATCACCTGAAATGGTTGCGTTCGGGGCGACGTAAGCACCCTTGTGTATTCTTGGGCTCTTGCCGTCGTGTTCGAGGATCAAAATGGCACCACCTCTTGCAGAATGAGCCACATGCGGCCTGTGTGTGGGCGCAGGCGAGTAGTGTACTACAGCGGTTGACGGGGCCCTAGCCGAAACTGAGGGGCAAACGGCGTTCGCTTGCGTTTGCCGCTGAGAAATGGAATAATTGGGTCGAGCAAGCCGGAGGAGTCGTACGTTGCTGAAGATCGTTGAACCGACTTCAACTTCGCACATCGAGGGTGTACGCGGTCTGTGGGTCGAGTACTGGGACTGGCTCGAATTCGCGCCCTGCTTTCAGGACTTCGAAAACGAGCTAAAGACCTTCCCGGGACCCTACGCGCCCCCCGATGGGTGTGTTCTTATTGCTCTCTACGGTCACGAACTGGCCGGTTGTGTGGCGCTCAGGAAACTCGACGACAACGGTTGCGAGATGAAGCGTCTCTACGTTCGACCGGCGTTTCGCGGCAAAGGGATCGGCATAGCCCTGGCTACGGCGATCGTCGAGGAAGCCCGCAAGCGCCGTTATGCCTTTATGCGTCTGGATACCCTTCCTGCCATGAAAGAGGCGATTTCGATATACCGGTCCTTGAACTTTGGGGAAATCGGGCCATACGTGGATGATCCCGTTCCCGATGCAAAGTACTTTGAATTGAAACTCTAGAAGTCGTTAGCCAAGCAACATTTCCAGGAGGAACCATGAGATTGATAACCCGGACAGGCATAGTGGCACTGTTGATACTCCTGCTGGTGCCGTTCGCGACGGCTTCGGCGCAGAAGGCGGACGAGAAATCGCTGAAGAGCCTCAGCCAATCATTCCAGTCACTGGTCGAACGGATCAGTCCTGCCGTGGTCGAGATATACGCAACCGGCTACGGCCCGAGCGCCAGCGGGTCGACGACAAGCGCATTGATCTCCAGGCGTCGCGCCGGCGGGAGCGGTGTCATCCTCCACCCCGATGGATACATCGTGACGAACGCGCATGTCGTCGAGGGCGCGAGAAAGGTGCAGGTCTTATTGCCGATGATCGACCCGGGCAAAAAAGAGGCTCGCTCAACACTCAAGCCGCGGGGCAACCGGGTCGGCGCCCAGATCGTCGGGATCGACCGCGAGACCGATCTTGCGGTGCTCCGGGTCCAAGGCAAGGACTTGCCGTATCTGGAACTCAGCGATTCGGATGAGCTCGGGCAGGGTCAGATCGTCCTCGCCTTTGGCAGTCCCTATGGTCTCGAGAACTCGGTGTCGATGGGTGTTGTCAGCGCGCTGGCGCGCCAGCTGACGCCCGGGTCGCCGATGATCTATATCCAGACCGATGCAACGATCAACCCCGGAAACAGCGGCGGTCCCCTGGTCGACACGGATGGCCGTGTCGTTGGCATCAACACGATGATTGCCACTCATACCGGTGGCAGCGAGGGCATCGGTTTCGCCGCTCCGAGCAACATCGTCCGGAATGTCTACAATCAGCTCCGCGCGAGCGGCCGCGTACGCCGTGGACATATCGGGATTCACGCTCAGACGATCACGCCGACCCTGGCGAAGGGGCTTGGGCTCGACCGCGATTGGGGAGTCGTGATCGCCGATGTCCTTCCCGACGGGCCGTCCGACAAAGCGGGACTCCTCATCGGCGATATCGTGCTGAGCCTCAATGGCAAGCCGATGGAGAACGGCCGTCAGCTCGAGGTCAATCTGTACCGGTATGCCGTCGATGAGAAGGTCGCGGTCGAGATCAGCCGTGGCGGCTCCCTGAGTACGATACAGGTGTCCGTCATCGAGCGGTACGATGACCCCAAACGATTCTCCGATCTCGTGAGACCCGACAAGAACCTGATCCCCAAGCTCGGGATCCTGGGTATCGATGTCGATGACTACACGGCGAAAATGATACCGACGATCCGCGAGAAGAGCGGTGTCATTGTCGCGGCCCGCGCCGCCGACGCTCCCTTTCGCGATGACACCCTGATGCCGGGTGATGTCATTCACCGGGTGAATCAGCTGCCGATCCGGAATGTGGAAGATCTGCGAAATGTACTGCGGACCCTGCTTTCCGGTGACGCGGCGGTGTGCCACGTGGAGAGAAGCGGCCGGATGGTGTACGTCGCGCTCGAGATCGAGATCTAGAAGGCCGAAGTCCCGGGATGAAAAATCTCTTGTTTGTCTGTGTGGAGAACTCATGCCGCAGCCAGATGGCCGAGGCGTTTGCAAAGATACTCGGTGGAGATGACGTGCGGTCTCACAGCGCCGGGTCGAGACCATCCGGTGTGGTCAACCCCAAGGCTATCGCGAGTATGGGTGAGGTCGGCTACGATCTCGGCACACACGTGTCGAAGCCGCTGAATAACATTCCCGAGTTGGAATACGACCACGTGATCACGATGGGCTGCGGTGACGAGTGCCCGTTCGTACCCGCCAAACACCGCGACGACTGGGAGATCCCCGACCCCAAGAACATGCCGCCGGACGAGTTCCGCATCGTCCGCGACGAGATCCAACGACGCGTAAAAGACTTACTCACGGATACTGGCTGACAACCGGGGGTGAACTGCCTGTGATATTGTGGACCCACCGAGACCTGTCCCCACTTATTTTGGTACGGTTCCCAATGCGTCGCAAGGCGTCTTTCCGTCAGGCGTGCCAGGCCCCCTGGGCAGGCTCGCCCCCTGAAAACCGGACATTCCTAACGACAGCAAATTGGCCGTAACGACTCGATCGACCAGCGGTGGATCAATGCCAGGAGTGGGTGTCACCAGGGGGCCGGGCATCGCGAACTTGGGATCGCCTCAGGGGGATCGATCCGTCATCGGTGAATCTGCTGGTGCCACCTGAGGCCTCGATCTCGGTTTATTTCAACTCCTTGGGTCTGGTGGATGGGGACGGTTCCCTATCCCGCGCCGTCGATCCTGATGAGCTCCAGCGGAAGCCCTACACTCACTAAGGGCGAGATCTAGAAATGCACTTTCCAGCACTTTCCAGACCCCTTGACACCTGGCACGCGCCGTGCTACATTCACTGTAGATCACCCCGGGAGCTTCGGCGAACGGGTGCGAAGTCGCCTCCGGGCGACTTCTGCGTTTTAGGGCCAATCCCCCTCCGCTTCGAGGGGTACGGAGTCGTCGGTTGGCGGCTCTTCTTTTTTGGCGTACTGTGTACCCCATGAAAACCAACGTCTACGTTGACGCCTTCAATCTCTACTACGGCAGTCTCCGAAACACGCGCTACAAATGGCTGGACATCGCCAAGTTGTGCGCCGTGATGCTGCCCCGGGATACGATTCACCGGATCAAGTATTTTACGGCTCTCGTCGAATCCCGGCCGAGTGATCCTGGTCAGCGTAACCGTCAGCGGTTTTACCTCCGCGCGCTTCGAACCATTCCGAACGTCACGATCTACTACGGGCACTTTCTCTCTCACACGGTGATGATGCCACTCGCAACGAACCCGTCGCAGTTTGTTGGTGTTATCAAGACCGAGGAGAAGGGTTCCGACGTCAATCTGTCGACCGAGCTCTTGGTCGATGCGTTCAACAACGACTTCGAAGCCGCTGCTGTGATCTCAAATGATTCCGACCTGCTGCGCCCTATTGAAATCGTGCGCAGTCAGTTCTCCAAAACTGTTGGTGTCCTCAACCCACAGAAGCATCCGAGCGCTCCACTGCATCGCGAGGCCGACTTTTTTAAGAAGATCCGTCGTAGCGCAGTCGCTAAAAGTCAGTTTCCTGATACACTCCGCGACGAACGCGGCCAGTTTCGTAAACCCTCCAGCTGGTAAAGCTCCGCTCCTGCCCGCAAAAGTTTCGCCGGCGAAACTCCCGAAGGTCCTCTACCAATACTTTTGAGAATAGGGAGAATAGGAATTTTCAACGCTATTTTTGGCTCGTAGCCGCCATGTGACCGCGAATGCACCTGTCGGTCCACCGCCGTATCGCCTTCCGCGGCTCTGTTGGGGCGGTCGGAATGCATCCTCAGGCTGCCGCCACCGTTTTTTCCATCGCTTCGGCGATCCAAAAAGACTCCCACGTGCCCAAACGCACAGACGTTCCCACTCGGTTCCAGGCCAACGCCTGACCGCCTGCGTGCT
>CBDVBZ010000178.1:0-6007 GCA_965372355.1 uncultured bacterium
AGCTGGACGATGAGAACGGCGGCCATCGTTGGCGAGTATTCACGGATCGCATACTTGAAGTCGTCGTGGCCGAGCAACCACAGCAGGTAAAACGCGAGCTTCGCGGTCATGACTCCGAGCAGGACCTTTCTCAGTGTTCCTGCGAACGCGGTAAATATGGTGGCTGAGGCAAAGCAGAAACTCGCCGCGCCGATGGCCACCATGGTCGCCGTCCACGTTGCCACCTCGAGCCAGCGGGGCATCATCATTCGGAAGCCGTGAAACGTGCCGCCGGTCGCCGCCGCAACCCCGATAAATATCAGCGCACCCGCCAGAAAGCGCACAGAACGACCGGGATGCGTCGTGTTTTTGCGCACCATCCTGATCCCCCAAATAAAGGCAGCGATGGTGATCAGATAGTCGGTAGCCATCGTCATCGGTTCTGTGATCTGCATGCTTTCTCTCCTTTCGCTGGGCAGCCGCATCCGCGGCGGCGCCCTCACTCCCCGTACATCTCGGCTGCCAGCGGATTGAGTTCGCGCGAGCGCTCCACGAAAACCTCATGCCGATCGTTCCTCCCCGCCGCCTTTGCGATGAGTGAAGCGCGATAGACCACGCGCGGATCCGTCGCCTGTCTGCGAAGCCCCATTCCGATCGATGACCAGGCGAGGTCGTACTGTCCGCTCTTGTAGTATGCCCATGCAAGCAGCTCGTAGGCATAAATGTCGCGTCGTTTTCTCGACTGCGCGTACGCTAGCGACAGCGCCTTCTCGCGGTCGATATCGAAATCGAGCAGAAACTCGATATAGCGTCGAGCGATGACGCTATAGTATTTCATGCTGAGCTTGTCGTATTCATCTTCGGCAATACGAACGAGCGAATCGGCCCGGGCGTGCTCACCCCTTCGGTTGTAGACACGCGCGAGTTGCGTCTTGTAGTAAGGATGCGGGGAAAGGCTCGAAAGCTGCTCGTAGATTCGATCGGACTCCACCGTCTCACCTTCTACGCGCAGGATATCCGCCCGCAATGCGATCCGCGGCACGGCGTTGGGCGAAAGCGCCAGCGAACTGTCGATGTTTTCCAACGCGGCATCCAGAAAACCCCGGGAGTAGAACGCACCGGCGAGCTGAGCGAACAAATCGCTGATGTCCCTCCTCGATCCCCGCGTCTTTGCGTCGGCAATCGCACGATCCATATAGGCAAGCGCTTCGCCGAACTCGCCGAACCGCTCGCTCCAACGGGCGATCCGTTTTAACGACCCGAACCCCTCATCGACCTGGTACATGATGTAATAGCAGGAGTCGGCGCTGCGGTAATGGCCCGAGAAGAGAAACGCATCGCCCATCACACCCCACACCTCGGGATCGTATCGACGTTGCACGACCACGCGTCCGAGGAGAACAACCGCCTCATCGTAATACCGCTGGGCGACCTTGACCCTGGCGAGCTGCATCATCGCCAGCGCCGTCGAATCGGGACCCACCGCACCGCGTGCGGCGGCTTCCGCCATGCCGATTTTGATCACATCGTCGGTATCATAGTACTGCTCGAGGTACAACCGGCTCTGCTCGATTGCTGCGTCAGCCGTTTGCTGTTCCTCGCCCTGTCTCTGCCGGCCGCCCGGGTCCGAGCCGCCGCAGCCCAGCAACCACCCCACCATGGCGAGCACCAACCATATCCGTATTCCCGGGATCATCCTGATATTCCTGTCCATTGTTTTAGATTCCGCGCCAACCCGTTCATCGCCGTCTGCTACCACCCAGGTATATTGCCGCGATCGTCAGCGAGGCGCCGATGACATCCATGCCACCTGTCGGTCGAGAGAAGAACAGCACATCCCAAACAAACGCAAGCGTTGGCTGCAAAAGCAAGATCAATCCGGCGCGCGACGCCTTGATCCTGGACAGCGCCCGGCTGATGAAGATCCAACCAACGGCCTGGCAAAGCACACCGTACGCCAGAAGCGACACCCAGCTCCGGGTGTCGGGTATCCGAAACGACTCGCCGGCCAGCGGCACTTCAACAGCCATAAAGAGCGCGGTCAGCAACGATATCCAGACGAGATTTGCCGCCGCGCTCAGCCGCACCGGTCTGGACTGCGACTCCTGCAGGATAAGCATATACCCGGCGTATGTCACGGCTGTCAGCAGACCGAACAGCACACCCAGCTTGTAGCCGGTCGGCAACTGGTTCCAGTCCATACCCACAAGCACAAACAGACCCGCGATGGCCAACGGCAACGATACCAGGTATTTCCAGTCGACCCGCTCGCGAAACACGAGCATCCCAAAGGCGGCGAGAAAGAAGATCTGGAAGTTGCCCATGATGGTCGCCAACCCGGGGCCAATATAATGAATGGACCGGTGCCAGAAGCTGAGATCCGCCGCAAAGAGAGCCCCACAGGCCAGGGCCAGGGCCAGCGGGCGTATCCCCCGCCAGAGCGATTCCCCCCGGACGAACACGACGATGAGCAGAAACAAGCCTCCGAAGAGCGTGCGGTAAAACCCGGCGGCCGTCGGTCCCACGTTCGCGAGTTTGACGAAGACCGGCGAGAAGCTGATCATCGTCGCGCCGACGAGCAGCTGCGCGACGGCCGGGAGGTCACGTAGCCTTCTTGGGTCTTGTTTGACCATATGACATCCGATCGCGGGTTTTTTGGGCGGTTGCCGTGTGGAGAGCACCTCTTATCGGTGCTATTGAAGGCTGAATCATAGTGGATCGCCGGACACGCGGCAAGCAAACAACACTTGTCTCGTCATCGGCGCCTTTTCTATACTGACCGCAACGGCACTCAAACCCGGCTATTCCCCGGTCACAAGGAAATCGTGTGCGGTTTCGGACGCGTCGGTCGGATCGTCGCCGACGAACTCCACGAGGACAAACACCCGTTTGTCGTCGTGGAGAACGATCAAACGCACCGGGAGCATCTCGAGGAAGCCGGGTACTGCCATATCATCGGTGATGCCACGGAAGAGTCGGTGCTCGAACAAGCCGGCGGTCAGCGAGTTCTTCGATCTCGTATCGGATCGCGAGACACTGTCGCTCGCCATGGAGGAAGTCACGATCCACGGTGGCTCGTATCTGATCGACCGCTCTTTGGAGGATGCCGCCGTGCGGGCCAACTGTGGCGTGATCGTCGTGGCGATCAGGAAACCTTCAGGGGAGATGATCTTCAACCCCGTGGCATCGGTCGTTCTGGCCGAGCAAGACATTCTTGTCGCGCTTGGCGAGAACAAGGGGCTCAAAAAACTCGTAAAGGAATGCCGCCAACCTGTCCCCACGACCCCAGCGGACACAGGCAGTTAGGGGAGGCCGAATGATCGGTCGGACCGTCGCTTCGAGGCATAACACCGCGGCGTCCGTTGGAGAACGGCGGTAACACCGACCCGTTTACTCGCCCAGCGCCGCATATCGGACGAGGCCGTACCGATACTCTTCCGCATCCTTCATCGAATCCGCGATTCGTCGGTGCAGATCTTCCCGCCACGTGGAATAGCGATCGATAAAGTCATCCGCAGCCGCCTTGTCGCCGTTGTACTGTATCGCCAGCACCTCACGGAGCATCGATTCGACAGCCGGGTGATATTTGTCGAAATGGATGACCAGGCGGTTTCGCTGCCCATCGTACTCAAGAAGCCCCTTCTCCAGATAATAGTTCATCTGCATGACTTCCATCGTCGCGTAGACCTGCGATTTCTTGGGTTTGTTCTTGCGCAGAACCCGTCGAATACCGGAGGCTCGAACCGCCACGGCACGCTCCGGCGTATAGTAGCCCTTCTCGACGAGGACATCAGTGAGAAAGAGCGACACAAGATCCGATTTCAATTCCTCGATAATCGCAGAGTCCTCCTCGAGCGCGACGTCGAGCGTGCGGCCGTTCCGATCCTGATCGACACCCAGATAGTGACCGATCTCGTGAAACATTGTTCGAAAGAAATCGCCCTCGGGTTTGTAGCCGTCGTGAAACTCACTTGCGACGGCCGCCTGGTAGGCGTTCTGACGCGCTGAGAACAATTCGGGGTTCTCGAGAATGTTACGCCGCAGGAGTATCGTCCGCCCGTATTTCCGCGTGATGTGGCTTTCGTTCGGTAGAATCGTCGCCGTATTGGTGCCGCGTGCCTGACCGAAATCGGCGACGATGTTGTAGACACCGATGGGAATATCGGTCCTGACACTCTTGTGGTGTTCGTACGGGAGCGCGTCCTCGAATTGCTGGAGCCAGCCGACCGCTTTGTTGAGCGACTCATCCATCGCCCGATCCTTGACGAGCACGCTTACCGCAAAGAAGCTCTTCACACCGAACAGCCCGTCGTCGTAGACCTCGTAGGAGCCGATCTCGGCGTTGAGGTTCTTGAACCTGCCCGTCACCCAGGCAGCGTCGCCGGCCTCGTAGTCGTTCGTCAGCAGATCGACCGCGCGGTGCCGCAGATAACGCGAGAAATCGATGTCCGTCGGCCTTATCAGCTCTGCCGCACGGCTCAGCAACTCGTGCACTTTCAGAATCTGTTCGGCGTACGCCAATGTGTACGGCACCGCGTAGTACCGATCCTCCCCCCCGGCGCCCTGCGCAGACAACGCCTGCAAGGTGGCAGCGGTCCCGGGATGGAAGAATGTCAGCACATCGGGACCCGTC
Source organism: uncultured bacterium (assembly GCA_965372355.1). Classification (GTDB taxonomy): domain Bacteria; phylum Krumholzibacteriota; class Krumholzibacteriia; order WVZY01; family WVZY01; genus CBDVBZ01. The sequence goes on from CBDVBZ010000178.1 coordinate 4,613, forward strand.
TCGAGCATGCTGAGATCGCGTTCGAGATTGCCGGCGGTGGCCTGCCGAACGACGGTCCGGAGATCCAGAATCTGATCTTTTGTCTCCGGGTGGCGCGCGACGAAATCTTCGATCTCCTCCTTGGTCACTCCCCAGGGATAGACATTGCGGCCGGGCGGCCTCGTGTCAACGGGCAGAAAGGGGCGTAGCTCCCCATCCAGATCTCTTACCAAAGGACCCTTGGCGAGCCGGTATAAACTGAGCAGGTTCTGTGTTGCCTTGGGTTGGCCGACCTTCTCGTGGAGAGCGACGAGATCCTCGTACGAGCTCAGCGCCTCGTGATGGCGCGACACCAGATAGAGCTCGTGCATGATCTCCCCGACGTCGAGCAGAATCTGAACCACCTCCCGCTCGCTACGCTTGAGATGCGACAAATCCGGATCGAGCCGTATCGTCAGCGTTTTGTCGAGGATCTTCTGCGATTCTTCTTCGCCCCAGTAACCCACCGGCAGCTTCCCGCCCTTTGACGCCGTGCACGAGCACAGCACGAGCGTGACCGCCATGATGAGCGTGAGCGCACGGGATCGCTGCCCGTCACTCATTACGCCATTCCTTCGAGATGTCGGGATACTTGTCCAAATAGCCGCGGAACAAGGTCTTGAGCTCCTGGAGTCTCTCTTCGGTCTTGGCCTCGAAACGCAGAACGAGAATGGGAAGGTTCGACGACGCACGTACCAGGGCCCATCCATCGTCGAACGTCACACGTGCACCGTTGATATCGATGACGTTGCCAAAGTCCTTCTTGAACTCGGCGGTCAGCTTGTCGACGATTCCGTACTTCTTGTCGTCAGGACAATCGACATCGATCGTCGGTGTGGAGATGTAGTACGGGGTCTCCGCAATGACCTGTGAGACCGGTTTGTCTTGCTGTGACACATACTCCGCGAACCTCAGACCCGCGTAGATACCATCGTCGAAGCCGTAGAAGTTCTCGACAAAGAAGATGTGCCCGCTCATTTCGCCAGCGAGGAGCGCCTTCTCCTCGTGGAGCTTCGCCTTGATATACGAGTGCCCCGTTTTCCACATGATCGGTATGCCCCCGTGTGCGGCGATGTCTTCCTCGAGGGCCTGCGAGCTCTTGACATCGAAGATGATCTTGCCGCCGGGCTCTTTGGCGAGCACCTGCCGCGATAGCAGAATCATGTAGCGATCCGGCCAGATGACCTCGCCTTTTTCGTCGACGACACCCAGGCGATCGCCGTCGCCGTCAAAACCAAAACCGATATCCGCCTTCTGCTTGAGCACCTCGCTGCCGAGCGCTTCAACGGCTATACGCAGTGAGGGATCCGGTTCGTGATTCGGAAAATCCGGATCGAGATCGCAGAACTGCTCGACCACATCGATCCCCGCTTTGCG
>CBDVBZ010000179.1:0-5922 GCA_965372355.1 uncultured bacterium
GCTCCCTTCCAGGACAGGCGGCTAACAGCGGGTCGCGGGTCGGCTACGGGTCCTGCCTGTCCCCGGAGGGGGTCGTCGATTACCCCACAAGTGCTCGCAAGCTGCGCTCTTGCGGGACGACGCCACCCGCAGCCTGCGCTCGCCTGCCCTCTGAAAGAGGGTTCCCACGAAGGGATCCCTGCGGAAGATCTCACTCGCGCCCCCCAGGACTCGAAGATCAGCGCTCGTATGCAAGGTTGGGAGAGAGCCAGCGCTCGACGGCGCCGATATCCATTCCTTTTCGCCGTGCGTAGTCTTCGATCTGGTCACGGTTGATCCTGCCAAGACCGAAGTAATGCGAGTCGGGATGGGAGAAGTAGTAACCGCAGACCGACGCAGCGGGCCACATCGCGCAGCTTTCCGTCAGGTGGACGCGGGCGCTGGTTGTGCCATCGAGGAGATCGAAAAGCGTGTGTTTCTCCGAATGGTCGGGACAGGCCGGATACCCGGGGGCGGGACGAATACCCTGGTAGGCCTCCGCGATCAACTCGTCGTTGGTGAGTTGCTCGTCGCCGGTGTAGCCCCAGAGCTCGCGGCGGATGCGCTCGTGCATGCGCTCGGCAAACGCCTCGGCCAGCCTGTCGGCGAGTGCCTTGGCCAGGATGCTTCCGTAGTCATCGTGATCCTTTTCGAGATGGGCGACGAACTCGTCGAGACCGATACCGGCCGTCACAATAAACGCTCCGATGTAGTCATGCACGCCGCTATCACGGGGAGCGATGAAGTCGGCGAGACAGAAGTTCGGGCGTCGTCCGGTCTTCGCTGCCTGCTGGCGGAGAAAATGAAACGTGGTGAGCAGTCCGCTCCGATCATCGTCCGTGTAGAGTTCGACATCGTCGCCGACAGCCGCAGCCGGGTAAAGCCCAACGACGCCGCGCGCCTGCAAGATCCGTTCATCTATCATACGTTCGAGGAGCGTTTGCGCATCCTTGTAGAGAGAATTTGCCTCCTTGCCGAGCGCTTTGTCGTTGAGAATGTCAGGGAAGCGACCTTTCATCTCCCACGTGCGAAAGAACGGTGTCCAGTCGATACGGGTGGCGAGTTCTTCCAGCGGGTAGTCGTCGAATACCTTCTTGCCGACAAATGCCGGCGGCGGCCAAACGGTGTTTTTCCAGTCGAAAGACTCGGCCTGCCGTCGCGCTTCATCAATGGGTAGCAGCTTCCTCCCGGCGGCAGCGGCACTGCGTGTCTCACGGATCTGCCGGTAGTTGTCCTTCGTCGCGCGGGCAAGCTCATCGCGCGTGGTCTCGCCAAGCAAACTTTGCATGATGCCAACCGCTCGCGATGCGTCTGCGACATGCACGACGATGTGTTCGTAGCTGGGGTCTATCTTGACCGCCGTGTGAGCCACCGAAGTCGTTGCTCCACCGATCAGAAGAGGGGTGTTCATACCACGTCGCGTGAGTTCCTTGGCAACGGCGACCATCTCATCGAGCGACGGTGTAATGAGCCCGCTGAGCCCGATGACATCCGCACGCTCCTCGACGGCCGTGTCGAGGATCTTCTGAAAAGGAACCATCACACCGAGGTCGACCACGTCATAGTTGTTACACCCGAGCACAACCCCAACGATGTTCTTGCCGATGTCATGAACGTCGCCCTTGACGGTGGCAAGAACGATCTTGCCACTCGAACGGCGCCCGCCGCCGGCCTCTTTTTCTTCCTCGATGAACGGCACGAGATGAGCGACCGCTTTCTTCATCACGCGCGCGCTCTTGACAACCTGCGGCAGAAACATCTTGCCGGCGCCAAAAAGATCTCCGACGACATTCATCGCGTCCATCAGCGGACCTTCGATGACATGAATCGGATGCTCGGCCTGTTGGCGCGCCTCTTCGACATCTTCGACGATATGGTCGGCATTCCCACTGACGAGAGCGTGTTTGAGACGCTCGGCTACCGGCAGCCGGCGCCACTCGTCTTCGGTTTTTCGCTTCTTCACCGTACCCTTGATCGACTCGGCCATCTCGAGCAGACGATCGGTAGCGTCGGGTCTGCGGTTGAGCACGACATCCTCCACCGCCTCCCGAAACGACTCTGGAATCTCCTCGTAGACGGCGAGCTGACCGGGGTTCACGATTCCCATATCCATACCGGCCTGCATCGCGTGATAGAGAAAGACCGAATGAATTGCTTCTCGAACGGCGTTGTTGCCCCGAAACGAGAACGACACATTGCTTACGCCACCGCTGATGTGTGAGCCGGGGCAACGGAGACGAATCTGTTTGCAGGCCTCGATGAAGTTGAGCGCGTAGGTGTTGTGTTCCTCGATACCGGTGGCGATGGCGAATATGTTGGGGTCGAAAATGATGTCCTGCGGCGCAAAGCCGACCCGCTCGACGAGAATCTTGTACGAACGTTCGCAGATCGTAACCTTGCGCTCGACCGTGTCTGCCTGTCCTTGTTCGTCGAATGCCATCACGATCACGGCGGCACCATAGCGACGGACCATGACGGCGTGCTCGACAAATATATCCTCACCCTCCTTGAGGGATATCGAGTTTACAACGCATTTGCCCTGGGTAGACCGGAGACCGGATTCGATGACGCTGAACTTCGAGCTGTCGATCATGATCGGGACGCGACTGATGTCGGGCTCGGCGGCGATGAGCCGCAGAAAGCGCTCCATTGCCTCCTCCGAATCGAGCATACCCTCATCCATGTTGACATCGATGAGCTGTGCGCCGTCCTCGACCTGCTGTCTGGCAACGGAGAGTGCGCTCTCGTAGTCATCATTCTCGATCAGCCGTCTGAATTTGGCGGACCCCGTGACATTCGTGCGCTCACCGATATTAATGAAATTGGAGTCGGGCCGGATCTCGAGAAGCTCGAGACCGCTCAGGATCGTATTCGATCTGCGGTCACGCGGTTTGGGAGGTGAGAGTCCCTCGACCGCTTCGGCGATGGCGCGGATGTGCTCATGCGTTGACCCACAGCAAGCGCCGACGATAGTGCAGTAGCCGCTTTCGACATATTCCCGAACCTGAGCTGCCATAAACTCCGGGGTCTCGTCATAGCCGCCGAACTCGTTGGGAAGTCCTGCGTTTGGGTGACAGCTCACGGGATACTCGGAGATAGTGCTCAGCGCGGCGATGAACTGTGTCATCTGTTCGCTGCCCAGGGCGCAATTCAGCCCGACACTGAGCAGCGGGGATGCGTGGGTCACCGATGCGTAGAACGCCTCGGGTGTCTGTCCGGAGAGAGTGCGGCCACTCAGATCGGTGATCGTCCCGGATATCATGATGGGAACGCGCCGCCCGGAACGCTCGAATTGCTCTTCGATGGCGAACAACGCCGCCTTCGCGTTGAGGGTGTCGAAGATCGTTTCGACGAGGAGTACGTCGGCGCCGCCTTCGAGCAGCCCACGCGTGGCCTCGCGGTAGGATTCGACCAACTCGCCAAATGTGACGTTGCGAAACGCAGGGTCGGAGACATCCGGTGACAGCGACGCGGTCCTGTTGGTCGGGCCGATCGATCCGGCCACGAACCGCGGTTTGTCGGGAGTCCGTTTCGTCACCTCATCGGCGACGCGTCGCGCAAGCCGCGACGCGTCGCGGTTGATCTCGTAAACGACGTCTTCGAGACCGTAGTCCGCCTGCGAGATTCGGGTCGCTGTAAACGTATTGGTCGAGATGACGTCCGAGCCTGCATCGAGGAAGCGCCGGTGGATTTCCTCGATAACGTGGGGTTGTGTAAGCGTGATGAGATCGTTGTTGCCCTTGACGCTCTGCGGGTGGTCTCTAAACCGGTCGCCGCGGTAATCCTCCTCGGACAGCGCGTATGACTGGACCATGGTGCCCATGGCGCCGTCGAGAACCAGGATTCGTTGCTTCAGTATTTGTTCCAGCGTATGACGCACCATTCCCCCTGGGGTTGTGCTTTCCCTATTCGTTCTGTGTGAAGATCCGGTAAGTCTACGTGCGGATGGTGAAGTGAATTCTATGCCCCCGTGTAACGCAAGAAGTTGGTTGCTGTTTGAAGTCTAATGCCCACAGGGCCGATGGTCAAGTGGGCTGTTGCTGAGCAGGCACAAAAGCCCGAGGCACGCCAACACGCGGTCAGTCACGCTATCAATAAACATGCCGTCGACGTGGCGGGGAAGCGTGGGCGGGTGAGAACAGTGCTCGGTGCCTGCGCGAACCTGCGGTGTGATACGGGCAACAGGAGAGCCCGATGTCCAGGAGGTATTTTGCAAGGTGAGGAGCAAAATATTTATTGACAGCGGATTAGTGAGATGGTACAATTACGCACCGCAAATAAGTACACGCTTCTTAGCTTTATGCAAGTTGGGTTTTGGCTAGACCAGTGAACAGATTCGAGGACCTGGCGAGGGGCCGGGTCCTTTTTTGTGAGCTTGGAGCGTGGGGCAAATCGGCCGGTCCTGGAGGCGATTGACCGAGAGCCTGCCAGACGCGGGGCAGACTCCGCGAGTATGACGTAGTCGGTAGGTACGGCAACACCGGACTCCGACGACAGACACAACATCGAGAAGGAGTGCGGTAATGCGTACGACGGGTACAGTAAAGTGGTTCGATGAATCGAAGGGCTTTGGCTTTATCACGCCGGCCGAGGGGGAGAAGGACTGTTTCGTGCACTATTCGGCCATTCAGGGCGATGGGTTCAAGACCCTCACTCAGGGTGAGAAAGTCGAGTTCGAAGTTGTAGACGGGACGAAGGGCCCGTCCGCTGAGAACGTTACCAAGGTTACCGGCTAGGGCGCTGCGTATCGCATTGTGTTTGGAGGGCCGTCCGCAAAAGGCGGACGGCCCTTTGACATTTGCTCTCCGGATGGCGTAGAATGTGCACGCGATGCCGGTCCAATCGTACGAATTTACTGTTGAGTCGGGTGGTTACTGCCATCTCGAGAACATCACGGAGCATGTTCAAGATTGCCTCGACCGGTCTGATCTCCGGGACGGCATCGCCTGTGTCGCCGTCGTCGGCTCGACGGCGGCCATCAGCACCATGGAGTACGAGCCCGGGTTGCTGAAGGATATCCCCGAATTTCTCGAGAAACTCCTGCCATCGAATCGCTCCTACCACCATGATGAAACCTGGCACGACGGAAACGGTTTCTCCCATCTGCGCTCCTTCCTGATCAAGACGTCGCATACGATCCCGTTTGCCAAGGGGAAGCTGATGTTGGGTACCTGGCAGCAGGTGGTGCTGGCGGACTTTGACAACGGCTCGCGGAACCGGCGCGTCGTGGTCCAGCTCGTGGGCGAATAGGGTCGATCGACACTTTAACGAGTCAAGGTAATCGGCTGTGTAATAGTGTGTTATATGGTTGGTTGTGTGTGGGGGTGGACGCGGCTCGCCAGGGCCCCGTTTGATTGCAACATTCGGCCGTCATCGGCGTATATAGAGTGTAACGCCGACGCTAACGCGGCGTTACATGTGCCGATTGGACCAGACGTCCGAAGGACGCAGGTCAATCGGCAACACGCTGAGGGTAGACCATGAAGACGATTTTGCTCCTGATCGCTGCGGTGACGCTGGCCTTGTCGAGCGCCGCCGTGGCCTGCGAAATCCACGTGCTCGAACCGGCACAGGCCGACACGGCGTGCCCGGTCAAGGTGGTAACCCTGACGCCGACACAGGGTCTCTCGGAGATCATCGCGCTCGTTCCACAAATCGTCGAGGTCAGGACCTTCGTCCTGGACCTGGATTTGAGTACGGATGTTGTTGAAGCCTCCGTAAGCGTGGAGACCGACCGTCGTCCCAGAGCAGGTGTATTGGCCACCGTGCTGAGGGCAATGGGCAAGGCGCTGCTCAAGGCGCTGGCAACCCTGATTCACCACGTTGTGTAGGGTCCGAGCGCGGACGCCTGACAGAGCGCGTTGCTGATTTCGCTTTGTTGCTGACCCCCATCGATGCTTTGCT
>CBDVBZ010000180.1:0-5755 GCA_965372355.1 uncultured bacterium
CACTCGACGAAGTGATCGCCGAACACTGCCGCGCGCGCGAGGCGAGCGCCACGGTCAAGGCAAAATTCATTCAGACCAAGGTGTTTACACTGTTCGATGAGACGGAGAACTCAAAGGGCACACTGTTTTTCGCCCAGCCCGATCGGATCTGCTGGCAATACGAGTCCCCCGATAAATCGTCGACCGTTATCAACGGGAAGATCGGTTGGTCGGTTTTTCCTGACATCAAACAGATTCAGAAGTTCGGGCTGGACGGCTCGAAAACAAACAAGGTTCTGTCGATCGTCGGCTTCGGCACATGCGGAACGCCGCTGACCGAGTCTTTTAATATTGAAATGGGAGAGGTCAGAAAGGGGGTGTACGTCCTGTTGTTGGAACCGACCGATCCCGATATCACCCCCTACTTCTCGCGTATCGATCTGGCCCTCGATCGATCCGATTATTTACCCCGCGAAATAACACTGCACGAAAAGGCGGGAGACCTCCTCCGGTTCGAGTTCTCCGGGTTGATACGGAATACAAGACTGGCCGATTCGATCTTCGAGTATGCTGTCCCGGATGGTTACGAGGTAGTCGAGTACTGATATTCTTTACTGCGCAGTCTTGCTGCTGTTTTTTCGCATGGCCGACTCGAACCGGTTTCGTACAAACAAGAGTGTGGTCGATGAACTGCTTCTCCTCAAGTCCCGTGCCGCGGACACCGGGAGTGGCCAAACGAACGCTCGAACAGATCAAGAGCTGGGCGCCAGCAGGAGGAGAAAGAGCTCAACCTATACGCGTTAGAGTTGGAAATCCCTGTCAGCACGCCCGGGATATTGCATACCCCGAGCCAGAGACAATACTATTGGGGATCTCTAGCTCAGCGCGTCACGAGGAAGAGAACAAATACAATGATGGTTGGAGTGAGCGCTGCGCCGAGAAGACCCGCCGGGGAGACGCCGTTGTCGAAGTATTTCTTCAGCAAGGAAATGCCCGCCGGGTTGGGAGCGTTGGCGATGATGGTTAGACCTCCGCCCGCAACGGCACCCGCGACAACCGCGTACTTGAGCGCGTCGCTGAAGCCGGGTACTAGTGTGGCGAGGTACGTGATTGCCGCGTTGTCATTGAACGCCGTCAATACGGTGGCCACCGCCATCAGCGATATCTCTCCCAAATTCCCCAGTATCGGCGCGATCCACCAACCCTGCACACCGCCGTGTATGACGAGTCCGGCGAGGAAGAACCCCACGAGCAGCGCGGGCTTTAGATCGATACGATTCTGGTAATCCTTGCTGACCTGCGCGAAGCCGAGAAAGAACAACATCCCAATTATGAAGAGCGGCGGGTGGTGCGCATTCAGTATCGTCCAGCCCATAAAAAGTATGTGCACCAAGGTTACCCACAAAGGCACCGGATCATCGCGTTTGTCCCAGTCGGGATCGACAAACATCCCGCGCTCGCCGGGCTTCAGCAGTCCCGGCACCAGGCGTCTCATTTCCCGCAACCTGATCTCCTCGAACCTCTGCGAGAACGCCTCGCGTATGAGCTTCTCGTCGACATCTCTTTTTTGCAGTTCGGGAAGGAACTGCTTCTCGAGTTGCGCCCGGATCTGATCAATGACGCCCGAAATCTGCCCCTCGACCCGGTCGCGCGTGCCGGTGTCGGTCATGATGCTACGCGTGAGCTGGCTGAAACGCGCATCCACATTCTCTCGGGTCAAAAATCGTGTTTGAATCTCCTCCTTCAACCTGAAAACGGCGTATTTGCCTTCCAGCGTCACCAACTCCCGACGAAACAGCATGAAGTAGAGCCCGCTGGATATAAAGATGCCAGCGGCCGCTTTCCAACCAAAATGCAACAACATGTGTCCCATATCCCAGCCCCAGGGGGCCGCCACCATCAGCACCGGCGGCGCGGCGAAATGTGTAAGCGTTCCACCGACTGACACATTGACGAGAAGCAGGCCGAGGGTAGCGTATTTGAACTTTGGGCTGGGATCGAGGGCATAGAACGTACGTGCGAGTAGTAGCGCCGATATTGTCATGGCTGCAGGTTCGGTGATGAACGAGCCGAGCAGCGCGCCTACTGTGAGCGTTGTAAACCACCGGGCGGAGAGCGATCCTCCGAGCATCCCGGCAATGCGGTTGATGATGTCTTCCGCGAGTCGGAGAATCGGGCGTGTTGCGGCGAGCGTCATGATGACAACGACGAACGCGGGCTCGGCGAAGTTGACCGTTTCTCCAACGTAGTGAACAGCGGTGCCCCAGTCGTAAAAAGCGAGGATCGTAATCATCAGCGCGACGGCCCAGAGGCCGAACACCACCTCGACCTCGCCGAGAAAATGCATCAGCTCGGCGCCATGGGCCACGGAGTCGCGGCTCACTTCCCCTCTTTCAATTCTCTCCTCGTGGCTGTGGGCCCACTTGTGGGAGATCGTGAGGAACTTTGATGTCAGAAACGTGTGGATGATGGCGAGAAGAAAGATGAGCGTGGCGACAAGGTTGAAAGGCTCTTCGCTGACCCGGCCCTTGAGTGTAAGCCAGATGCCGCCGACGTCTTCGTAGCTCTCGAGAGCGCGGGGAAAGTCCGCGTGCCCGGACGACGATTCGGCAAAACTGCTCGTCGCGGAAAACGCCACGATCAACAGCGTGCACAGTAAGATTGCTGTCGACACGACACTTCGCTTCATCGCTGATTCACCCTCCATGGCAGGATTGTACCGGAACTAATGCTGCGCGACGAGAAGGACCATCCATTGCCACGAAACGAGTCAATTGCGGCTCGACACTCACTCCAGCAGCTTGAACAGTATGGCGGCCAGAAACCCGGCCAGTGTGCTCAACCCTACCTCGCTCGGCTTGCCGTGCGCCGCCGCCTCGGGGATCATTGCCGCCGCGATCATTGTGAGCATAGCGCCCGCGGCCACGCCCTCTGCGAACACCAGCCAGGTCTCGCTCAGCACGCCGGCAAGCAGATAACCGAGACCTGCCCCCACGGCCGTCATCACCATCAGCGCAAACCACATGAGAAAAATCCGGCGCTTGGTCCAGCCCGCAGCCAGCATGTTGGCCGAACTCGACAGCGCCTCGGGAAAATTGGATAGAAACAGCCCGGCTATCAGTGTGTATGGGATCGCGTGCACGAACCTCAGGGAATCACCCGCGGGATGAGCCGCGATCACCACAAAGAGCCCGGCGCCAATGACGATGCTCTCGGGGATGCCGTCGAGCAGGATTCCCAGCCAGACGGCCAGTGGCGAGCCCTTGTGTTCCGCATGGGCGCGGCGGATCGCGAGCGCCGGCACTTCTGCTCCGAGTCGCAGGGCTGAGGCGGCTGAGCGGGTCCACTCGACAGCTGCATCGAGCCGTGAAATCAGGTGCTGCTCGAGCTGATCCATACGTTCACCGGCCAGGTCGCGGCAGGCCTCGTCGAACTCGGGAGACAAGGCACGGAGGTGGTCGACGTCTTCACGCTTCAGCGCGAGGCACCTCAGATCGCTCTTCGCCCTTATCATCCCTAGGTTCGTCATTTCGGGGACAAACAGCGGAACCACGCCAATCAGCGTCCCCGGTCCAAAGGTTGCAGCGAGTTTACCGTGGACCCCCTCGGCGTCCACCTCTCCTTCCAACACGATGTACGCGTGGGAGACTTCGACGCCAGCGCCCGAGACTAGCTCGTCCTGCTTGAAGTTCACGGGTGTCAGCATGCCAGCGACCACCTGCGCCATCTCGCCAGGCAGCGCGTCAAAGGGGCGAACTTCGAGCACCTCCTGCATCATCTCGCGCACCTCTTCGCGGCGACGTTTTGCCATGTGCGCCAGCGTCGTGGAGGTCTTGCGCAGGTAGCCGCCTTGCTTGTTGACCACGGCGTCCAGCGCCACGAACAGCATGCCTCCGAGCACGCCACCAACGACCAAGGCAAAGAAGTTGGCGCGGGGATTTCCCTCGTGCGCGTGATTCGTGTCCGCGAGGGCAAGAGCGGTGGGCGCCACGAGTTCCACGCTGAGCGCCGCGATCAACGCACCGGCGCCAAAAGCAGCAAAAATCGCAATGTAACGCTGAGGAAAGTGTACGTTCAAGCCCACGAGTGACCCAAGAGGCAACGACACGGAGCTGACCGCGCCCAGCGTCAAAGCCCAGACAACGAACATGAGCGTCGAATCTTCCATGTTATCGCCCTCGCTGGTTGATATGCCTGTCCCTCGCTCGAAACTCGCCGTCCAGCCCAGCGAGGATGGGTTCATCTCTCCCATAAATATCTTCGCGGAAATTGATTGCGCCGTCATCGACAAAAGCGGTCCAGTAAAGAAGGAACACAGGCAACGGCTGTCCGAGATGTACGGTTTTGGTCTCTGCCGATTCTATGAGATCCTCGATCTTGTCGATATTCCATTGTTCCGGATCATTAAGAAGGATCTCAGCAAACTCGAGCGGGTACTCGACCCTTATGCAGCCGGAGCTGAACGTCCTCTTGGATTGAGAGAAAAGGGAGCGGCTCGGGGTGTCGTGGAGATAGACGAAGTACTTGTTAGGAAAAATGAATTTGACTCGGCCCAAAGCGTTGTTCGGCCCGGGATCCTGGCGCAGGGTGTAGGGAAATCCGCTGCTAAGATACTTCTTCCAGTCTACCTCTGCAGCGGGGATAACTCTGCCCTCACGATCGATTACCTTGATATTCTCTCTGTCGAGATATGCCGGATCCTCTACCGCTTTCGGAATGATGTCTTCTTTCAGAAGCAACGGCGGCACGGTCCATGTGGGGTTGAATACGAGGTACTTCATGTCCTCGCGAAATACCGGGGTCTCGCGAACTTCTTTGCCAACTTGCGCTCGGGAACGCCAGACGAGTTCCTCGTCCTTCACGTAGAACACCTCGAATCCGGCGATATTAACCACGACAAAAGTGGGAGAATCGTCCTGCAACACCCACCGGAGACGCTCGAGGTTGACCCGGATCATTTCTATCCTCTCAGATACCGGCACATTGAGTGCCTCGAGCGTCGCAGGTCCCACGGCGCCGTCCACGTCCAGACCGTGACGCTTCTGGAAGCGTTCGACTCCCTCGACCAGCGCTTCGTCGAACAAGCCATGGTCCGTTTGTCCGGGTGCGAGGTCGCCGGTGACGGCGAGCCTCTTGCGCAGCGTTGCGACCCGCTGATTCCGCGCGCCCTCCTTCAGCACATCGCCGTCGGGCATCGCCGGCCAGCCTCCCTCCTGTTCGATCTTCCTGTACTCCACCAACGCCTTCGAAAGTGATCGATATATATCCAGCGCCGGCCTGATCTCGTCGATCGTCCGGGCGACGGCAGCGGAGCCGCCCGCCATGACGGCCTCCATCCGCTCGATGACCTCGGTGAGCTCGGCTATATCCTCGTAGATGTTCCAGGCGGTGAAGAGTCGCTCCGGGTCGACCTTCCCGAATTTCAGGTGGTATGCCAGTGTCATGAGTGCGTCGGTGCACAGAATGTCGAGGTCCGCCGCGCGCGCCGGGCTTAGCTCGTCATACTGTGTACCGGCAAACTCATCGATCGCGGCCGCGTGGTAATCTTCGGGAATGAGTCCGTCGTCGGCCGACTCGGCGATCATCTTTCTGATCTCTTCGAGTCCCGCCGGATCGGTCCACACTGGCTCGAAATTTCTTCTTTCGTAGAAAACGGGGAGTACCCCAATGGCTCTGACATCCACTTTCTCGATCCGCAGCGTGCCCTGAGACACCAGCACATCCATCCTGCTCTGAATCACCTGACTGGTGGACGGTTCCTGCGCCGAACCGGCAA
>CBDVBZ010000181.1:0-5739 GCA_965372355.1 uncultured bacterium
TAGCACCTGCGACGTCGCGGGCGGTGTTGGAAGCGGCGAAGCAGGTGCTTTTGCCTGTAGTGGGCGTTCGATCGGGTCAAGCCCCAGGGCGGGGACATCTGGCTTATCGAAAACCTCGACTGAGATTCATTCCCTCAAAAATAGAACCGTGCGCCGATTGCCGCGTCCAATTGGAAGTCGGTAGCCGGAGCGAGCTCCAGGATCGGGACGATTTGCCCAAACACATCGAAAGGCGCACCGTCGAAGAGGTAGTTCAACCCCACAGGGAAAGAGACACCAATGATATTATCAGCGGACTCGCGAAACGAGATGATGCCGCCGACGCCGAAGTAGACGGGCAACTCTCCACGCGACACCTTGATCCAGTCGTACCTGTGAAACAGGTATTCACCCATGATCTGGATATCGTTGTTTCCTTCCAACGACCAGGCCATAGAGCCCTGGATCGCATTGATTCGGCTGATGAAATACTTGGCGTTTATCCCCGTTGGCTCCCCGACAATGATACCGATGCCAAACGGGCGTTCGACCTGGGCGATCGCGGTCGCGGAGAACGCCAGTGTGATAAGCAATGCGACCGCCAGAATTCTACTCATTATTCGACTCCCTTCACCTCGCAGAAAAGACCTGCCAGCAACTGCCCCCTTGCCGCCGCGCCGTGGCCCGGCGCGGTCACGATATTGGTCAGAAAATAGCGCGAAGCGCTGAACATCGACAAGGGATTTATGTTGGTGTCTCGCCGTTGCCTTTGTGCCCCGTCAAAAAGCGTGCTAAAATCATAGTAGACCAGGTTTCTTATCCGCCATCCACCTCACCCTGGGGGACGTCGACATGAGACTCACAGCAGCGGCCGCACTCATCCTCATTATATGTTTGGCGGGTGGTGCGCTGGCAGACCAGCAGATCGCCGGCGCGCTCTCCGATGCGCTGGAGGGTCTCGATCGATCCAGGGTCAAGACCGGCATACTCTACGACCGGGTGCTTCCGCTTTCCTCGATCGAGGACCACGACGGCGGCCCGGCCTCCAGACCGGTGAGTCTTGCCGGGTGGAGGCAGGCATACCACGAAATGTCACGCGCCTCGTTGCTGAAGCCGGAGTGGCCTTCCCTCAAATCCCTTTTTGATGAGAACCGGCAGGTTATCCGCCGTGGATCGATACCGATCGCGTTTATGCATTTCAACTATGACAGGATTCGTCCCGACGCGTTGGAGGACGGCCTGCTGGAGCTGCGTAACGGGCTGCTGGTCGAGACCGGCAAAGGTGACCCGTTTATTCAGTCGTCGGTATTTGCGGCCACTGCGATGAAAGACTATACGCACCGTGGCGCCGGGGTGACGTTCGCGCTCGATCGCAATCGATATTTCTCAAATGACGGACGACTCCCGCTGCGTATCGAGTTTGACTTCGACGACGGGCGTGGTTTTCGAGATGTCCCGTTTGGGAGTGACCAGATCGTTAATTACCAAAGCACGGGGCGCAAGACGATCCGGATTCGCGCCGCGCTCGAGGACGGCACGGTGCTTCGGAGCGCGTTCTACTTCCGCGTCGCAGCCCTGCAGACACCAACACCCCACGATACGCTGGCCATCACAGCCGCGATACCGTACAACAGCGAGTTCGGAACCGGTGAGGCATACGTTTATCGATCGGATGCCAACCCGTCGCTGAGTCTACCCGCCATTCTGGTCGAGGGCTTTGATATCGACAACAGCATGGACTGGGATGAACTGTACGAACTCACAAACCAGGAGGGCCTGGTTGACTCGATACGAGCGATGGGCTACGACGCAGTCGTCCTGAACTTCACCGACGCTGTCGACTACATCCAGAAGAACGCGTTCGTCCTCGTCGAGCTGATTCAACAGATTCAAGGGATGATTGCCCCGGACAAAGATGTCGTGATCGTCGGCGCCAGCATGGGGGGGCTGGCAGCACGTTACGCACTGGCCTATATGGAGCACCACTCAATCTACCATCGCGTCCGGCTGTTTGTATCGTTGGATTCACCGCAGAACGGCGCCAACATCCCGTTGGGTGTCCAGCACTGGGTGGACTTTTTTGCCGATCAGGCGGCCGAGGCCGCTGCGCTTCTCGAAGGGCTCAACTCGCCGGCCGCACGGCAGATGCTCGTATATCATCACACCGTGACGCCGGTCACAACAGCCGGCCCCGACCCGCTCAAGGCAGGTTTGGAGGCGGATCTCGCGGCGGTAGGGGACTACCCGGCGTTTCCGCGCATGGTTGCCATGGCAAACGGCAGCGGCGCTCAGAGCGGGCAAGGGTTCTTGCCGGGAGAGCAGATCGTGTCGTGGGAGCACTACAGTTTTCTGGTCGATATCGTGGGCAACGTGTGGGCGGTATCCGATGGCCCAACCCAGCAGATATTCCATGGGCTCATCGATATCATTCTGCTACCGAAGGAAGAGAAGACCATTTCCACTACCGGGACAATGCCATACGACAATGCGCCGGGGGGATACCGGTCGTCGATGGCGCAGATGGACTCGACGGAGGCGCCCTATGGAGACATCATAGCGCTTCACGACAACCATTGCTTTATCCCAACGATCAGCGCGCTTGATCTCGCGACGGATGACCTCTTCTACGATATCGGCGGTGACCCCAACATCCTCACGCTCACGCCTTTCGCTGCTGTTTATTTTCCAGCCTCAAACCAAGGGCACATAGAGATCACTCCCGAAACCGTACAATGGTTTATCTCCGAATTCCAATGGGCGCCAACGGGCGTGGCCGAGGCCCCCCAGCTGTCGCGTGCGCCCGCGCTGCGCCAGAATTATCCAAACCCGTTCAACCCGGTGACGACGATCGGGTACTACCTGCCGCATTCGGATCACGCCGTCCTGAAAGTATTCTTGGTGAACGGCCGTCTGGTCAGGACGCTCGTCGACAAACCGATGACCGCCGGCCCGCACGACGCTGTGTGGAACGGCCGCGACCATGCCGGTCAACCCGTCGCGTCGGGCATCTACTTCTATCGTTTGACAGCCGGTCCCTACGTCGGCACGCGCAAGATGGTTCTTCTCAAGTGAGCGCCCAGCGAGAGTTGCCACCCGGCACCTGCAGCCACGGCGCCACGGGCCTACTCTACGATCCGCGTCTCTCGCGCGGAGCTGCAACCCGGACATCCTGCCAGGCGCGCCTTCCCGTTGCTAAGACGTTGCTTTAAACCAGGATAGATGGGCGCCCCTCGGCGAATTTTGACGTTGCACTCCCGTCCTGCTAGAATAGGAACGCATCTTTCTGGATTCAGCTCCCAAGTGACCCACTCGGCAGGCCGCTACGGGCGGACCCGTGGCGGCGTCTCAAACCCAAGGAGCGTGAGCCATGGTAAGAAGGACTGTGTATCTCCTTGGTCTTGTCATCCTTTTTGCCCTCAACGGTTGCGGGGCAAAGGAACAGACCACCGGCAAGCCGAAGGCGAAAACGCCTGACTTCGTGACTGTCCAGCACATCCTCATCGCTTTTAGTGGTTCGGGCGCCGGCGATAAGGTGACCCGAACGCAAGAGGAAGCGGCGGCACTGGCACAGGAGCTTTACCGGCGAGCGAGAACCGGCGAGGATTTCGACATGTTGGTGGAGGAATACACGGACGACAGCTTTCCGGGTGTCTATGAGATGGCGAATGATGCGTCGAAGGCGGATCCAAGCCGTACGATCCTCGCCCGAAAGCAGATGGCCAAGTCGTTTGGCGATGTTTCCTTCTCACTCGAGGTCGGCGACATCGGGATGGCCAACTACGACCCGAGCGACAGCAAATACGGGTGGCATATCATACTGCGTTTGAAATGATGCTCGCTTGCCGCGGGCGGGAGACGGAGGGGTGATGCTGTCCGTGGGCGCCGCCGCAGCTGCTCTGACGTGCAAGACTGCGGCGCGACTGCGCGAGTCCTGTTGTCGAACAGCCCACCCGTGCTCGCATGCTGCGCGCGGAGCGGGACGGCGCCACCCGCGCAGTCCCCTGTGGACAGCATCGTCACGCGGTCGAAGGCGGCTGTCCGCTAGAAGCGGATGCCGGCGGCGACAACGAGCGTGTTGTCGTCCGTGATGATGTATTTGAGCTGAACGAATGGGTCCAGGACAATGTTGAATCCCAGTCCGGCGATCAGATTGAACGCAAAATCGCTGGTCGAGTCAAAGTTGTCCGGTTTTACATAGTAATAGCCTAACCCCGCCCCAAGATACGGATCCATAATCGGGATCGGAAAGATGGTTAGCTGCGCGTCGAGATTGAGCGTGAACACGTCGGCTTTGTCGACAAAGACCCACTCAAAGTTCGGGACCACGTTCAGCATGGCGAGGCCAACCTTCGCATCGACGCCGAGGAAGAAGTCGCTGCCGTTTTCATAGATACCGCCCCGAATGCCAAACTGGGGGCCAATGGCCTGTGTCTGCGTGGGCAGAAGCCCGCACAGGAGAACGCAAAGAATCACGGATGTTTTTATTACAGTACGCACGAGAACTCCCTTCTTGGTTAGCAATGAGCGGTATTGTACCACCTGCCTTCGCCGTGTCAACGTGCTCTTTTTCCCAACATGCCAATCTTGACGGTGAACGGCAAGCGTGGTACCTACTTGGCGACGTGCCTTGCCGCCTGTCGTGTTGGACAACGCAAAACTGAAACATGATCGAAATAAGCGACATCCAGAACGCCGCCGGCCGGATCGCCGGAAAAGTGCTGAGGACGCCATTGCTCTCAAGCAAGACACTGGGCGAAAGGGCCGGCGTGGATCTATTCCTGAAGTGTGAGAGCTTCCAGAAGACAGGTTCGTTCAAACCTCGAGGAGCGTTGAACAAGGTTTTGTCACTGGCGGCGGCGGAAAGAGCGAACGGTTTGATTACCGTGTCGGCGGGCAATCATGCGCAGGCAGTTGCCTGGGCCGCCAGGGAAGTGGATGCGTCATGCACCGTCATCATGCCGGCGGACGCGCCCCGCTCAAAAGTCGATGCGGTACATGGATACGGCGCCGACATTGTGTTTCACGATGATCGCGCAACGCTATTCGACCGGCTCAACGAGGAACAGAAGAAACGGGGGTCGGTTTTTGTCCATCCCTTCGACGATCCGGTTGTGCTTGCAGGGGCCGGCACGGTTGGGCTCGAGATTGTCGAAGAACTGCCGGACGTTGATGTGGTGATCGTTCCCGTTGGTGGTGGCGGGCTGTTGGGTGGTGTAGCGTCGGCGGTAAAAGGCGTGGCGCCAGGGACGCGAGTCATTGCCGTCGAACTGGCGGCGGGTCCGGGACTCGGCCCGGCGCTCGAGGCGGGCCATCCGGTCGCCGTCCAGCGGCCGTCGGGGACACTGGCCGATGGTATGACGCCGCCATTTGTCGGCCAGATCCCGCTCGATATCGCGCGAGAGGCGGTTGATGACGTGGTGACGGTGGACGAGCAGGAGATCGTCGAGGCGATGAAGCTGTTGATGACGAGGGCGAAACTGTACGTCGAGGGATCGGGCGCCGCGGCGACCGCGGCGTTGCTTTTTGGCAAGGTGAGCATGCCATCCCGGTCCCGAGTGGTCGCGCTCGTGTCCGGTGGCAACATCGATCTGGACACGCTGTGCGAGGTTGTCGGTGGTGGCGATGGGACACAAGGTGGATGAGTTCGGAAGCCCTTCATCGGTGGCGGGGAGGCTTTGACGAAAGCCGGTGTCGTTGCTACAATGGTCCATCCCTAACTTCTGATGAATGGCTGCAAAACACAGAGGAGCATGACATGTT
>CBDVBZ010000182.1:0-5596 GCA_965372355.1 uncultured bacterium
TCCGGAGACCGATGAGGCGGCTGCCGTCCTGGAGACGGATGAAGCATTTGTTACACCCGAGCTGGATGGAACGGGCGTCGTGGATGATATGACGGCGGCCTCCGAGGCGACGGAGATCGAGGACGGTCACGGGGGCAGCGCAAAGGTTGATAAAGCGGTCGCCGCGGGCGCACCGTTCACGAGCTCGGAGGGACTGGAGACCGAACAAGAGAGGGATGTGGAAAAACGCGGTGAGGAAGAAACCCACGAATGGGAAACGGACGGGCCACAAGACGAACCGCCCGCGGAAGACCCCCCAGACAAACTACAAACCGACAGATAAAGAGACGATCTCTTCGGTCAGACTGAATCGATACCTCGCGATGCTGGGTGTTGGCTCGAGGAGAACATGCGACGACATCGTGAAGTCGGGACGTGTTATCGTCGACGGTGATCACACGGCCGACCCATCGCTCAGGGTCGATCCCAGGAAGACCCGCATCACTATCGATGGCGTACCATTTGGCAAGCCGCAGCGGCCGCTTGTTCTCGTACTGAACAAACCGACGGGTGTCGTCTCGACCGCAAAAGATCCTCAAGGTCGCCCGACCGTCCTGGATCTTTGTAAGAAATACACACGGACAAGACGCCTGTTTCCTGTTGGTCGCCTCGACATCAACACGACTGGGCTTATTCTTTTGACCAACGACGGAGAGCTGTGTTACCGTCTCACCCATCCACGTTTTCAGATTGCACGGGTTTACCATGTCAGCGTCCGGGGTCTGATGAACGAGAGAAAGCTCACAGGACTCCAAAAGTTTGCCTCGCCCTCGCGTCGCTCACGTCACGACCGCTCGTCGGTCGAAATGCTGAAACAACACAATCGCGAATCAGTTCTCAAGATCACGCTACGAGAAGGCCGCAGTCGGCAGGTGAGGCGGATGTGTGAATCGCTGGGGCTGCGCGTCGTAAAGCTCAGGCGGGTCCGGTTTGGACCGCTGACGATCCGCAACCTCCCATTGGGTGCTGTTCGTCCGCTGGAGAAGGCGGAGATGGATCGGCTTCGTCGCCATGTGTCGGATTAGGAAAGGGGAACAATGGATCTGGACAAGCTCGCAAAGCCATTTCTCAAGAAGATCAGACCCTACAAGCCGGGCAAACCAATCGAGCAGTTGCAGCGTGAGCGCGGGATCCCCGGACCCATTGCCAAACTCGCCTCGAACGAGAACCCTTACCCGCCAGCCGAGCGGATAAAACGTGCCGTCATCAAGGCCATGGACGAGGGCAACCGATACCCGGAATCCGGAGCCCCCGTGCTTACCGGCAAGCTGGCTGAGCGTCACAACGTGGAGCCTTCCGAGATCTTTGTCGCGCACGGCACCAACGAGATCATCGATCTGCTCGTTCGCGCATACGTGAACCCTGACGAAAACTGTGTGTTTTCCGATCTGAGCTTTATTATTTATAAGCTTGTGTGTATGCAAAATGGGGTGCAGTTCGTCGAGGTGCCGTATGTGGATTACACGCACGATCTGGCCGCGATGGCAGACGCGATCGACGCGAAGACAAAGATCGTCTTCGTCTGCAACCCCAACAACCCGACGGCGACGTACAACAACGCCTCGGATTTCAAGGCCCTGATCGACAGGGTTCCGGACCATACGCTAGTTGTGGTGGATGAGGCGTATTTCGAGTTCGTCGATGCGAATGACTATCCCGACAGCATGCAACTGAGGAAGGAACACGAGAATCTGATCGTATTCAGGACATTCTCCAAATACTATTCACTGGCCGGTCCGCGGATCGGATATGCGATTGCCGATCCCCGTGTGGTGGACATCCTGCACAAGATCAGACAACCGTTCAACGTCAACAGGCTTGCGCAGGCTGCGGCGGAGGCCGCGCTGGATTGCAGCGAAGAACTGAAGCCGTTCGTCGAAGAAACGATCCGCGAACGCGAGATTATGAGGACAGAGCTGCGGGGACTGGGGTGCGAGTGCCCGCCAACGCAGACTAACTTTGTTTTCGTCATTCCAAAGAGTCACTCGGGCGATGTCTGCAAGCGTCTCGAGTCGCGCGGTATCATCGTGCGGCCGATGGCTCCGTTCGGGGCGCCCGAGAACACGTTTCGTGTGAATACGGGAACACCGGAGGAGAACCGTCGTTTTATTGATGCTTTCAAGACCATCCTGACCGAGGCGTCGTGACAAGACCGGAAAGACCCGTCAATTCATGAACTCACCAGACAGACAAGACAGCATTCTTCGCAAGTTCGTCGTCGCGATCGATGGTCCGTCCGGTTCGGGCAAGACGACAACTGCACGGGCGATCGCGCGTCGGCTCGGTTTGCGCCATCTGGATACCGGAGCGATGTATCGCGCGGTGACGCACAAGGCCCTCCAGTCGGCGCTCGATCTGGAAAACGAGAAGGCGATATCCGAGGTCGCCGCAGGGGTCGATATCTCGTTTGTCGAACAGACGGAGGGTTCGCCGCGGGTACTTCTCGATGGTGAGGATGTTTCTGAGGCCATTCGATCAGCGGATGTCACGAGCAACGTGTCACTCGTGAGCTCGTACGGGGCGGTCAGAGAGGCGATGGTAAGACGACAGCGCGAGCTTGCCAACGCCGGCGGCGTTGTTCTCGAAGGCAGAGATATCGGGAGCGTTGTGCTGCCGGTTGCGGATGTAAAAATCTATCTCGATGCCTCGATCGATGTTCGCGCGAAACGGCGCTGCAAAGAGATCCGGGACGGCGGCGGGACCGCTGACGAGAGATCGATCAGGGAGAGTATCGAGAGGCGTGACCAATTTGACTCTACGCGTGAGGTCAGTCCGCTGATGATACCGTATGGTGCCAGGATCATCGACACGACTGAGCTCTCCATCGACGAGCAGGTGGAAGAGGTCGAGCGAATCGCGCGTGAGATCGTCGTGCAGATCGACGCGATCACCTTGCCGAGGGGTGCGCGAAATCCCCTGCGGCGGCGGAGACTGGGTTGGCGGCTCGTACAGCTGGGGGCCGAGTTGGTCCTCAGGGTCTTTTTTGGTCTCCGGATCGTGCGAAAGGAAAAAACTGATTATCTCGAGACGTATATCTACGCGTGCAACCACCGCTCGAACATCGACCCGCCGGTATTCGGGTCGACGGTGGAACGCGAGATCCATTTCGTTGCCAAGGACACCCTGTTCAAGAACCGCCTGCTCGGCGGGTTGATCTCCTATCTGAACTCGGTGCCCATTCGACGGGGGAGATTCGACCGGGCCGTTCTGGATCGCTTTGTAGATCTGCTGAAGAAGGACCGGTCGGTCCTGATCTTTCCGGAGGGCGGGCGGCAGAGGGGCGGCGAGCTTGGCGAGGCGAGGGCGGGCATCGGTTACCTGGCCCTCAAGTCTGGCCGGCCCGTGGTGCCGGTCTACATCGAAGGCACGAACGGCCTGCGCAGCGCTTTCCTCCGCAACCCTGGCCTTACGTTGATCCAGGGGCGTCCCATGCGGATGACCGACCCGGATCTCAGCCGATACCAGGGCAAGGATCACTTCCGCAAGTTCGGGCGCATGGTGATGGCAGCGATCGCCGCCCTCAAAGATGAGCACGAGAAAGCCCGCCGGAAGGGGCATTCTTCCACTTGAGCTCGGGCCGGTTGCGGCTTGTCCTGGAAGGGCTCCGCCTTCCGGGCAGCAGAGGCTCTGGCCGGTTCAGCTGCACCCTGCGGGTGTCAGCTGCAACCGGTGCCTCCAAATCCCCTACAACTACGCTGTTGCCAGATTTAGGCCTTGCGTCGGGGGGGGCTTGAGACTTATGATTCTCCGGTCATTTTCTTGACAAAATCCAGTACGAAAGGGGAGTTTCTCAATGGTGGATTCAGGCCTCGGAGCCCAGGACGCTCCGGGAGAAGACAAAGACTCAAGGGCCGGAGGTGGGGGCACCTCAACTTCAACGGCGGAAATGGGTGGGGGGTGGCGCCGGTCACCGGTATACGCGGAGTTCGAAGAACTCGATGTCGAAACCGCGGAAAAGGAGACGCAGCATTACCAGGAGGAAATAGAGGGGAATTTCATCGAGGAACTTGAGGTAACGATCACAACCTTCGAGGAGGGCAAGATCGTCAAGGGCTCGATCACAGAGATCCGTGAGAACGAGATCATCGTGGATGTCGGGTTCAAGAGTGAGGGGACTATCCCGGTATCGGAGTTCCGGGATTTCACAACGATCAACCAGGGGGACGAGATCGATGTCTTTCTGGAGAAACTCGAGAACCAGGATGGGCTCGTCGTCCTTTCCAAGGAGAAGGCCGACTTCTTCAAGGTCTGGGACGAGATCAAACAGGGTTTCGAAGCAGGTTCGATCATGGAGGGTCGTGTTGCCCGCCGCATCAAGGGCGGTCTGGTGGTCGATCTTCTCGGGGTCGATGCGTTTCTGCCGGGCAGTCAGATCGCTCTGAGACAGGTGCCCAACCTGGACGATCTGATCGGTCAGACTCTCAATTTCAAAATCATCAAGATCAACAAACGGCGACGGAACATCGTCGTGTCGCGCAGGATCGTGCTCGAGGAGCAGAGGGAAGCTCAGAAGAAGACCCTTCTCGCCGAGCTCGAGGTCGGCGAGACAAGAAAAGGCGGCGTCAAGAACATCACGGACTTTGGTGCGTTCGTTGATCTTGGCGGTGTCGACGGGCTTCTCCATTTGACCGACATGACGTGGGGACGAATCAATCATCCCTCCGAAGTCGTCTCAATTGGTGACGAGATAGAAGTCAAGGTGTTGGATTTTGACAAAGAGCGAGAGAAGATCTCACTCGGTCTCAAGCAGCTCACGCCGCATCCTTGGGATGGTGTCGAGGATCGATTCGTCGTGGGTGACAGGGTCAAGGGCAAGGTGGTCAGCATCACGGATTACGGTGCCTTTATCGAACTCGAGAAGGGTGTCGAGGGTCTCATCCACATATCCGAGATGTCGTGGACGAGGCATGTCAAGCATCCGTCGAAGGTGCTATCGATTAGTGATATTGTCGATGCAATGGTTCTCAAAGTCGACAAAGAGCACCAGAAGATCTCTCTGGGTCTCAAGCAGACCGAGCCCGATCCCTGGAGCCTCATCGAGCAGAAGTATCCTGTCGGCACGCACCTGAACGGTACGGTGCGCAACCTGACGAATTTTGGCGCTTTTGTCGAGATCGAGGAAGGCATCGACGGCTTGCTTCATATCTCCGACATGTCGTGGGCGAAACGAGTGCGTCACCCCAGCGAAATGGTCAACAAGGGTGATGAGATCGAGATCGTTGTGCTGGACATCAGTCAGGAGAAGAAGCGTATCAGCCTCGGCATGAAGCAGCTCACTGAGAATCCGTGGGATATGCTCGCAGAGGAATACGCCGTCGACACAATCGTCGAGGGCACGGTGACGAGGCTGCTCGACCGGGGAGCCGTCGTCGAACTGCGCGCGGATGTCGAGGGATTCGTTCCTGTGGGTCAGCTGGCGAAGCCAGATCTGGGACACCCCGAGGATTGCTTTGACGTAAGCGACAAGCTTCCGCTCAAGGTGATCAAGATCGATCCAAAGAACAAGCGTATCGTTCTCAGTGTGTCCGCCTATATGAGGGGTGCCGACGACGATGAG
>CBDVBZ010000183.1:0-5485 GCA_965372355.1 uncultured bacterium
CCGTATTGGCCACAGCGCTTCTCCTGGGGCTCGCGTATCCGGCCGACGCCGGAGACGATGAGATGTTCGATGTATACAAGCTCAACGTCGCGGGTGAGCTTTTGCAGCATTGGGTCGAGGATTTGAACATCGATGGCCGCAAGGACATACTCGCGGTCCATCGTAAGGGCCTGCAGCCGGATGAGACACGCTGGATATCGGTCTTCTGGCAAAGCCCCGAGCGCGGATTCGCGACGGCAGCGGATCAATCGTGGGAGATCGATCTCGACGCCGCCGTACTCGATATCGGTGACGTCACCGGTGACAATCGCAAGGAGATCTGCTACCTGACGAACACTGGTGTTCGCTACTACCCGATCGGTGAGTCCGCGTACGAGACCGAGTCTCAGCATCTTCTCGACGCTCGGGGTCTTGCCGTCTACCCATCGAAGCGCAGCATCCCCATGATCGATTTTGTCCGCGACTGGAACGAGGACGGCAAGGACGAGGTTGCGGTCCCGGGTTTCGAGGGCCTGTCGATCTACTCGCGGGACCCCAGCGGGGCGTACACATCGGACAACGTCGTTCTCGTAGAAATCGAGACGAGCCTCAGGCGCATCTGGGGCCACGGGAGAAACTCGAGCACGTTCGGTTTGGTAGCGCGCTACACATTTCCCAACGTCCAGCTGCTCGACTACAACCAGAACGGCACCCTGGATCTCATCGCGACGACGGAAGACCGCGTCATTGTGTATCTGAGAGAACCCGATGGAATGTATGCAAAGGAACCGGCCGTGAATCGACTCTTCGATGTCCTCACCCAGGAGGAGAAAATAGAGGCCATGGCGGAGGTCGAGACTCTGGTTGAGGATTTGAACCAGGACGGTTATGCGGATGCCGTCGTGACCAAACAGACCGCGAAGGGGCTTACCAATTTCCGCGGCGTTGTCAGTGTTTGGTGGGGCGGGCCCGAAGGTTTTGGGGTAGATCCCGATCAGATGATCATCTCTGAGGGGACCGCCTCGGTTGGGGCCCGCTTTATGGACGTCAACGGAGATGGCCGCAAGGATCTCGTGCTGCCGTCGATCAAATTCAGCATTGCGGCGATCATACGGATCCTGGTGACGAGAAGCATCAAGGTCTATTTCAACATCTTTCTTCTGAACGAAGACAATCGTCTCTCGGAACGCCCTGATTTTACCAAAGAGGTGAAATTCAAGATCGACCTGTCCGGAGAATCGGACTCGCAGGCGATGGATCTCGAGGGGGATTACAACGGTGACAAGCGTACCGACTTTGTTTTTGCGACGGGCAAGGACGAGCTCGCGGTTTATCTGGGTGAGGCCGCGGGCAAGAATCGTCTTTTCTCGAAGAATCCAGCGGCAAAGATCCGAGCCGACGCATACGGCGAGCTCAACAGCCACGACCTCAACGATGACGGCTATTTCGATATGATCATCTACTACCCGGAGAGCAAGAAAATGAAGGGCACACTGGAGGTCCTCGTCAACCGGGGGAGCTGGTGACAACCGAAAGCGGTAACCGATTTAACTACAGCATAATAAGCCGCTGAGCGGCGGGCGATGCCGGAATAACCGGTTTCGCGGCGGTGGTTTTGTGTTATAATTGTACGGTATCAACGGCCCCCCAACAAGGGACCGCCATAGAGGTCTTATACCTTGAGGGCGTGGTTCGAGCCCTCTTTTTTGTTTTTGACAAAGAGGTTATCGTGAAAAAGCATCTGTCACTCGTTGGCGCGATCCGCGGATTGGCGCGCGTATGTATGCCCCTGATGCTGGTTTTCATATTGTCCTGCTCGGATGACGACCCGGCCAAACCGGATCCGCCTCCACCCGTTCAGCCCCCTCCCACAGGTGACGTCACTCAGAGTATTCCACCCACTGGCGGCACGATCGCGGCAACGAGCGAAGAGGGTGCCATTATCAGCGTGACCGTACCCGGAGGCGCGGTGGGCAGCGCGCTCCAGTTTGGGCTCAGACCCCGGACGCCGGAAGCCGGCACGTGGGTCAACGTCATCACAGAACCCAAATACATGGTTTTCTTCAAGGGCATCGATGTCGCAATAAAGGCACCGAACGGTTTTGCGGTCGACAGCACGCATCAGCTGTTTCTGGGAACCAAGTCGGATCCGTCACTGCTTCCGACCGTCTATATAGATACGTTGCGGACGCTCAACACGACGATTAACGGTTTTGGAGCCAGCTCCGATGACCCGGTGGGATTCGTCCAGCGCGTCGCCCCTGCGGCCGAGGTTGCCAACAACATCAGCGCCGCCCCGTTCACGTGTCCGGAGCACGTCCAGATCGCCCAGCAGGCGATCGACGACTTTATCGCGTCGGGCACATACGACGCCGCGGTCAAGGCGATGTTTGCCGCCGCTTCTTGTGTGTCGAGGGAGGAATGCGCCGATGTGGACGAGTGGGTTGGGACGGTGACTCAGATCGCCTGCGACAGTCTGTTCGACGCACTTGCCGCAACCGGGAGTATCACGAGCTACGGGCAGTTCAGGCAGGTCGCGGCGCCAGTCGTCTACTGGGCGGCGATCGCCCGGGCGCTCGATCCGAGTTGTTCGTCATTGAGTCAGATCACGACGACGCTGGCGACCTGGATCAGCAGCTTTTTCGCTGATTTCTTCGACGATGAGCTCGATGCCCTTACCAAGGACGACTACGTGACATTCGCGGCCCTCAAGGATGAGGCGAGAGACGCACACAAGCTTTTTACCGAAGCGTTGTTTCTTGGAGAAACGGCCGCGGCGACACAGCTCCAGGACGATTTTCTTTATCCGGCGCTGAACTCGATGCGTGCCAGAGCATACACGCTTTGCATGAGTGACACGTGGCACTACCCGCTCTCAAGGCTCACATCTGTTGGCTTTTACGCCGACCACGACGAAGTCGGTGTCACCCCACCGAACAATCCGCTCCTCACCGAGCCGTCGCGGTACGCACAGTTCACCGACCAGAATATCTGGGACGACATTCAGCTCTGCGCAACACAGGTGGATGTGACGACCAGTGCGCTTTCAGGCGGCCAACTGGCCATGGAGTCGGGCGGCGGCAACTCGTCACCCGGGTCGTATGTGACCAGCATCGACATCCGGACTCCCTCCCGCGGCAAACTGGTGGTTGGCGGCGGCATCGGTGCGATAACTTGCTGGAACGATGTGCCGGGCGACAACCAGGTGATTTTCCAGATCGGCGGTACGCAGGTGCACACGATCAATCGATCGGGTGAGGAGTATCTGACTCCACCGGTCGAGTTCGATATCCGATCCCTGGCGTTATCGACCGGTGCCGAATTCGATGACGGCAAGCGGGTCACGATGCTTGTCAGAAGAACCCGTAACACGTGTGACGATCGGCTGTGGGGTTCTCGCAATTACCATTTGCTGCAGATCAATATGGATATCGAAGGCCCCGCCGGGCTCACGGTCACCCACAACACACCCGATACGGTGAGAGCCGGGGAGACCGTGCCTCTCGAGGTCACAGTCGAGGTGATCGACCAATTCGGCGTGGGCTCATTCGAGAGCGGCGTCAGTGTTAGTCTAAGCGCGGTTGCCGGAACTGCGGTGGTCCCCCTGGACCCCGCGACCGGTCAAACCGACACGAATGGCGTTTTCAACTCGCAGATGATAATCCCACCAGACCCCGCCTCGGCAAACAAGGCGCTATCTTCGGCGGCACAAAACCTCATTCTCACGATCACAGCCAATGCAGACGGTATCGACACCACAGAGGTGGTCGAGCCCGTGTTCGAAACCTGCGTCGTCCGCGGTGCTCTTTCGGCGAACAGCCAGGAGGAGCTGGATGCGTTTGATGAGGTTTGCCGGGTCGAGGGCACCCTGCAGCTGGGAGACGATGGATCGGGGACCAGGATAAGCAATCTGAACGCCTTGTCGAACCTGACTTACGCCGAGGCCGTAGTGATCAGCAACACGGCCCTGACGAGTCTCGACGGTCTGGAGAAATTGGCGCTCAACACAACCGCCTCGCTGTCCATACTGAACAACGCGAGCCTTGCGAACGTCGACTCGTTGGGCAGCAGAGCTCAGGGCGTTACACGGGTGTTTGTGATCCTGCAGATCAAGAACAACCCGTCGCTGACCCGTATCGATGGCGTCGATAATTTGGTTCGAACGACGGGTGCCACAGCCGCTTTCCTCGAGGTGGAGGGCAACGGTGTGCTCGCCTCGCTCACCGGTCTTCAGAAAGTGACGTCGGTCGGAACCTTGCTGAACGTCACGGACAACGATTTGTTGACTTCGCTCAGCGGTCTGGTGCCGACGACTGTGGGGATCCTCAGGATTGACGGAAACGCGTTGCTGAAGTCGCTATCCACGTTCGTCTCCACAACCGTGAGCGACTCGCTCGTTATTCGGGACAACCCCGTCTTGCCGAACCTCAACGGACTCGGCCTGGTGAGATCACTCACGAATGGCTGTGTGATCTCGGGCAACGGGGATCTCGTGGACATCGACGGTCTGCAGAACCTGATGAGCGTCGGCGCCTTGTTTGCGATTACGAAAAACCCGAAGCTTTGTCTGCCCCTTCCGACGTGGGTAGACCAGGTCTCGGCGGGCTCGGCGGATTTCTCCGAGAACGGCACCGATTCGTCCTGTAATCCGTCGATGAACTGATGCCCGTGACGGGCAAAAAACGCCTGTACACAGGCTGACCCGTTGGCTATGATTCTTGGAAAGGCTTCGCAGAGGGTATGCGACAGCCCTCGGAACCTGGGCGGTTGAGAGGGCTGGGCGAGTTGGGTCTCGCCGAGTTGGGTTCGCCCAAGAAGGAGGTGATCCAGTGAGTTCTGACAGATGCGGCTTAGTGGAGGTGGCGTCCCTGTAACGGGGTCCTCCCAGAGCGTGTGGCACTGTCGAGGGATTCACCCCGTCTGCAGGGGTACCCAATGCCACCAAAACTGAACGTAAAACGAGGCCTCGCCGCAAAGCGGCGGGGCCTCTTCATTTGACGGGCACCCGTGCCGGGCCAACTACTCGTCGGCGCCTTCCGAGACGGGCATCGCCAGCCCCGAGATGCGCGGATCCCGTACGCCGATAAACCGTCCGTCGCCGAGTCTCTCGGCGGCGATCACCCGGCCGACAACGTCCCGGGTGCGCGTCCGGTACCCGATGGCTTCCAGCTCCGCGCGAAGCCCGGGAGGCTCGCTCCCCTCCTCAAAATAAACCGCATCGGGCCACCATTGATGGTGAATCCGTGGGGCGTCCACCGCCTCGGTTAGATCCATTCCATCATAGCATCGATTCAAAACCACCTGAAGTATCGCGCTCAATATGCGCGGGCCTCCGCGCGAGCCGAGCGCGATCCATGGCTCGCCATCTTTGACAACGATCGTCGGGCTCATGCTGCTCAGCATGCGGGCACCGGGCGCAACGGCATTGACGCCGCTGCCCACAAGACCGTACCGGTTTGGCAAACCGGGTCTCGTATCGAAGTCATCCATCTCGTTATTGAGCAGA
>CBDVBZ010000184.1:0-5408 GCA_965372355.1 uncultured bacterium
CCACTCCCACCGGTGGGACCAACTTTCGTTGGTGGTTCGCGGGCGGGACACGGCGACCGCGCTCGTGCCATGAACCGCTATCCCCAAGCCGTCTTCGGCTACGCTCGGCCGCCAGGCCACCGGTAGGGTACCGAATCGTCGCGCTCGCTCAAAATGCCCGTTCGAGCGGCCACCGTGCCCCGCCACTCCCGTCGCTGGGACCCACTTTTGGTGGTGGATCGACGGGCCGCCGCGGCGCGTATCGCCATAACCAACTCGAACTCAATAGGATAGAAGCGAGGATGTTTCATACGTGAAACTTGACTATAGTCCTATTGATTTTCTAGGACTATGTGCTAGCATGGCATTAGGGGAGATTGTGAAACCTGTCACAAGCTCCGGCCTCGGCCGGGATGTGGAGGGGAAGATCCGCGGGAGATGAGGCGCGTGGAGAGGTGAGGGGGGGCGAAGACGGGGCGATCGGGCGGATGTGGGGCGAGGGCCAACCGACTTGATCTAAGTCAGTTATGGAAATGACAGCGAGGAGGTGGCAGGGGCCAACAAAAGTTGACAAAGATCGTGAATTAATTCACATGATAACCTTGACACCTTTTGTCGAAAGCACTACAACTGACAAGGGGGAAAAGGGTTAAAGAAGGCGGCCAGAAGAGCCGACTCCCCAATGTTGCGGAGCCATCAGATTCCGCGTTGGCCTTTTCGAACGATATGTCGAAGAGGCCTATATCAAAGGTTCAGGAGATTTCGATCACCGAAGGAGATCCCATGGCTGAAGCCCTACCAAAAAGTCCCAAGCTTGATGAGCTTGAGAAGGGGAAGTGGCCCAGTTTCGTAAAAGAGATCAAGATGGCTGCAAAGAGAAGCCCGATGTGTCGGGACCTTTTGGGCCAGCTCGAACAATCGTACGACGAAAAAATTGGGCACTGGAAGCACGGTGGCATTGTGGGTGTGATGGGTTACGGGGGAGGCGTGATTGGACGCTATTCCGATCTTCCGGATAAGTGGCCGAACGTCGCGCATTTTCACACGATGCGAATCAACCAGCCCGCTGGCTGGTTCTACACATCAGAAGCGCTCAGAACAATTTGTGATATCTGGGAAAGACACGGTTCGGGTCTCACAAACATGCACGGGTCGACCGGGGATATCATCCTTCTCGGGACCAAAACCGCTGAGCTCGAGCCGACATTCGATGAGCTCCAGAAAGTCGACTTCGATATCGGTGGTTCCGGATCCGATGTCAGGACACCGAGCTGCTGCTGCGGCATGGCCAGGTGTGAGTGGGCCTGCTACGACACGATGAAGGCATGCTATGATTTTACCCAGCATTTCCAGGACGAGATACACAGGCCCGCGTTCCCGTACAAGTTCAAGTTCAAGTTCTCGGGCTGCCCGAATGACTGCGTCGCGTCCATCGCACGTTCCGATATGTCCATCATCGGCATCTGGCGCGATGAGATTCAGGTCGACAAGGCCGAGGTGACCGCGTACGCGAAGACCATGGACATCAAGGCGGATGTCGTCGACAACTGCCCGGCGAAGTGTATGGATTGGGACGGCAAGGATCTCCATATCGAGAACAGCTACTG
Source organism: uncultured bacterium (assembly GCA_965372355.1). GTDB lineage: Bacteria > Krumholzibacteriota > Krumholzibacteriia > WVZY01 > WVZY01 > CBDVBZ01. Next base: position 1,587 of record CBDVBZ010000184.1, read on the forward strand.
TCGCAAGTGTATGCACTGCATCAACGTCATGCCCAAGGCACTGCGGCCGGGTAAGGATCGCGGAGCGGCGATTCTCCTCGGCGCCAAGGCGCCGATCATGCAGGGTGCCCTGCTGTCCTCGGTGTTGATCCCGTTCTACAAGATGGAGCCGCCGTACCAGGAGCTCAAAGACATCGTCGAGCGAATTTGGGATCTGTGGTGCGAGGAAGGCAAGGCCCGCGAGCGCGTGGGTGAGTTCATCCAGCGCGTTGGTATGGGCAATTTCCTCGAGGCCATCGAACTCGAACCGGTGGCAGAAATGGTTTCCCACCCTCGTGAGAACCCGTACGTGTTCTACGAAGAGTACTTCGAAGAAGATGAGGGAGAAGACCAGGACGGTTCATGAGGTTGACACTGGGACAAACTAGTCACGAAATCGAGGTGTAGAAATGGCTGAAGCGCAAGAAAGACGGACTGATTACGGTCCTCCGCACTATGAGCAGTTCTTGCCGCCGATCATCAAAAGGAACTACGGCAAGTGGAAGTACCACGAAATCATCAAACCCGGTGTGTACGTGCACGTGTCGGAGACCGACGAGAAGCTGTACACCGTGCGCGCCGCATCGCCGAGGCTGATGAGCATCGACAAAATCCGCATGTACGCCGATCTGGCCGACAAGTTCTGCGACGGCCACCTGAGGTTTACGAGCCGTAATAACGTCGAGTTCCTTCTCGCTGACGAGAAGAACATCGACCCGCTGATAAAAGAGCTTGCCGCAATCGGTCACCCTGTCGGTGGTGTCGGCAATGCTATCTCGAATATTGTGCACACCCAGGGCTGGGTGCACTGTCACTCGGCGGCGACGGATGCCTCGGGCATCGTCAAGTCGGTGATGGATGATCTGATCGAGTATTTCGAGGAGAGGAAGCTGCCCGGCAAGCTCCGGATTGCACTGGCCTGTTGTCTCAACATGTGCGGCGCGGTGCACTGCTCCGACATCGCCATTCTGGGGATTCACAGGCGTCCGCCGAAGGTCGATCACAGCCGCTTGAACAAGATGTGCGAGATCCCGAACGTGTCGGCGTCCTGCCCGACAGCGGCCATCCGGCCGGCGACGGTGGACGGCAAACCGTCCGTCGAGGTGCTCGAAGATCTGTGTATGTTCTGTGGCAACTGTTTCACGGTGTGCCCGTCGATGACGATGAACGACCCGCTCAATGACGGTGTCTCGATCTGGGTCGGCGGCAAGGTGTCGAACGCACGTCATGAGCCGATGTTCTCGAAGCTGGCGATTCCGTTTCTGCCCAACAACCCGCCGCGGTGGCCGGAGGTAGTGGACGCCGTGCGGAAGCTCGTCGAGCTGTGGGCGGCCAACGCCAGAAAGTACGAGCGCATGGGCGAGTGGATCGAGCGTATCGGCTGGCCGAAGTTCTTCAGAATGGCGGACATCCCGTTCGAGAAGGAACATATTGACGACTTCAAGCACGCCGGGTTGACGTTCAAGACTTCGACTCACTTAACGTACTAAAGGGGAATGTTATGAAGAGCGTCGACGAAGTAGCGGACGCGATGTTCGGGTTGATCAAAGATGCCCAGGGCTTGAAGAAGCTCAAGCCCACGGATCTCCAGAAATCGATGGCCGAGTTGTTCGGTGACGAATTCGACAAGAAACTCGGCAAAGAGGCCATCAAGCAGCTCGTCAACTCCGGCAAGGTTGTGTACACGTACTTCGGGGGAAGCTATCTCGAGATCCCGCCCGAGGACGGTGTCGAGAGGTAGGCAGCTGGGTTTAGCATCATGGCGACGAGTTCATCGAGGCTGGTAATCGCGGGGCTGTCCGGTGATTCGGGCAAGACCATCGCGAGCTTGAGCTTTCTCGCAGCTGTGAGACAGAAGGGATATTCTGTCTCCGTCTTCAAGAAGGGCCCGGACTATATCGATCCGGCGTGGCTTTCCCTGGTGGGCCAGACTGCGTGTCGCAATCTGGATACCTACATGGTAGACCGGGAAGTTGTGCTCAAACGCTTTGTTGTCCACGCCGCCGGCTCGGATATCTCGGTGATCGAGGGCAACCGGGGTCTGTTTGACGGCAAGGATGTGTCGGGCACACACAGCACCGCGGAGTTGGCAAAGCTTCTCGAGGCGCCTGTCGTTTTGATCGTTAACGCAAGGAAATCTACGCGAACGGTTGCGGCGATTGTGAAGGGTTGTGTGGATTTCGATCCCGACGTGACCGTTGCGGGTGTCATCCTCAACCGTGTCGCGGGAGAGCGGCACCTGCGGGTCCTCCGGGATTCGATCACAGAGTACACCGGGTTACCGGTGCTGGGTGCGATTCCGAATCTCGTCGATGAGCTGATTCCCGGGCGTCACCTCGGTCTGGTGACACCGGCGGAGTTCGAGGGAGACGTCGTCGAACGGTTGTGCGGCATCGCAGACAGCCATCTCGATGTGGATCGCATGGTTGAGATTGCGAGGTCCGCGCCACCGATTTCGTGCCACGAGCCCGAGGCTGTATCCGGTAGGCCGGCCCGTGTGAAGATTGGCTACTTTCACGATTCCGTCTTCACGTTCTACTACCCCGAGAACCTCGAGGCACTGGAGAGTAACGGCGCAGAGCTCGTACCGGTGTCTTCACTCGAGGATGCGAACCTGCCGGCCGTGGATGCGCTCTACATCGGCGGGGGATTTCCGGAGACACACGCCGAGAGGCTTGCCGGAAACCGGTCGATGATGGAGTCGGTGAAAAAGGCTGCCGTGAAGGGCATGCCGATATACGCCGAGTGCGGTGGTCTGATTTACCTCTCCACGTCGGTCGAGTACGGTGGTCGCGTACACCCGATGACGGGGTTGTTTGCCGTCGATCTCGCCATCAGTCGTCGGCCGGTGGGACACGGCTACGCAGAGGTTGTTGTGGACACGCCCAATCCGTTCTATGCGGTTGGCACATCGATCCGCGGACACGAGTTTCACTACTCGGGGCCTGTCGGTGAACCGGGCGATGCCAAATCGTGTATGAAGGTCGAAACCGGGGTGGGTATCGGTGGTGGCAGGGACGGATTAATTATTGCAAACACATTGGCGTGTTATCTACATGTGCACGCCGATGGGGTTGGGGAATGGGCGTCTTCGTTGGTGTCGAAGGCTGTTGACTACCGGGCCAGGAATGACAAGCCGGGTATCGGCGGCGGCGACAGTTGGATCGAGTCAAAAGTCATTTGACACACCCGAGAGGTTGGCATCATGGCGAGAATAGTTAAGAAGAAAAAACGAGGCCTCAAGATGAGAAGCTCCGGCTTCGCCGATAATGAGGTCTCGACAGAACGACCGCAGTTTGTGGAAAAGACTCCACCCTGTGCGGCCACCTGCCCAAACCACAACCGCATCCGTGAGATGCTGATGACGATTGCCTTGGCGGATAAGCACGAGAAGCCGTACGCACAGGCCTTTGAGGAGGCGTTCTACATCTTTCTCGAGACGACACCGTTTCCTTCGGTCTGCGGGCGTGTCTGTCCTCATCCGTGCGAGACCGGGTGCAACCGCCGGGAGAAGGACGGCGCGGTCAATGTGAACAAGGTGGAACGGTTCGTCGGTGACTACGGAATCGAGAAGGGCCTCAAGGCGAAGAAGCTCACCGACGAGGTGAGAGAGGAAAAGGTTGCCGTTGTGGGTTCCGGACCGGGCGGTATGACGGCGGCGTACCATCTCGCGCGGTACGGCTATCCGGTGACCGTTTTCGAGGCGTTCCCCAAGCCCGGCGGCATGCTCCGTTACGGTATCCCCGAATACCGGCTGCCCCAGGAAATCCTGGAAGCCGAGATCGACCGCATCCTGGAGATGGG
>CBDVBZ010000185.1:0-5354 GCA_965372355.1 uncultured bacterium
ATCGTCAACCTGTACGACGCGTTCGGAAAGGGCAATCCCGACGTGACGTTAGACTTTGGTTTCTCCGCGTACATCGAATATAGAGGAACCAGGATCCTCTTCGATGCCGGCACCGATGCTGCGATTCTGCGACGAAACGCACAGGCGCTGGGAGTCGACCTGACCGAGATTGACTACGCGGTCGCGTCCCACAGCCACGCGGATCACATTTCGGGCTTCGATTATCTGTTGGAGGTTAATCCTGACGTTCGCATTTTCTTCCCGAACGACTTCTTCGGCGGCGCCGCGCCACTGCGATTCAGCGTTCGGGGAACCGATGCCAGGGCGGCCGAAGACATTCCGGAGGACATGCGATACTTCGGGGGTGGCGTTGACGAGGTGGAGATTCATCCCAGTGGACGATTCTGGAAAGCGAACGTGGAATACGTCGACAGCACGGTTGTAGTCGCGCCAGGCGTCACGCTGATTTCAACCAGGTCCCCGTTCATTGGTACGTTTAGCCGCTATCCGAATCTCGGGTTCACCGGCGAACCTTCGAGTTCAGAGATCAGTTATCGTGGCCTGCCAGAGCTATCTATGATGTTGGACACGGAACGCGGGGCCGTATTGCTGGTCGGTTGCTCACACAGTACCATCGAGGCGATCGTGCGGGAGTCAATGACCGTAACTGGGGGTGCCGTCGCGCTCGTGATGGGCGGCTATCACCTGCTCCCATACACGGAAGAGGAACTCATCGACCTCGCCAAAAGGCTCAAAAATGAATTGGGCGTCACGCAGGTTGCTCCCGCACACTGCACCGGACATCTCGCCTTCAAAGTCTTGATGTCAGCGTATGGCAGCGACTTCATCCGGGCCGGCCTGGGATCTGAGATCCGCTTCTGACAAGGGGTTTATCCTAGCTGATTGCGGGGCATCGCCATAAAAGGCTGGTTCCCCGGATGCGACATTTCTCGAACAGCTAGAACCTTCGTGGCCGCTCTGGTCGCCTGCTGATTCCAATTTCCGGTGAGCGCGTTATGTACCTCGCCACGGCGCGGAAGTCACCTTCTTGGGCTCTCTCGACATGCCATACTGACCGTTACTTCTGCGCGCCTCCGAATACTTCTTTGAACACCGGCCCCAGGTCCTGCAGGAGGCGCCCTCCGTTTCCCTTGAAGCTCGAACCATGCATGATGGCCAGCGTTTCGGGCTTTAAGTCAGCCAACTCACCCAACAGCAGTTTCGTATTATGCGTATAGGGCACATAGTCCATCAGGGGACCGGCCTGATAACCGATCATGGCCGCCCGAGACCGCTCCAGCACAGCATCGGATTCGATGAGTGGTTCTACCTCGCCCACTTGATGAAACAGGTCGGAACAGAACAGGATTTTCTGGGTCTCTTCAAAGAGCATACCGGCGTCCCATCCGTGCGGCAGATGAGGGGTCGGCTGGAAGCGAAAACGGTATTGGCCGGTAGTCAGGACCTCACCCTTCTCCAACCCACGTGGAGGGCGGTCGGCAAAATCATTCAGGTTTACGAGCGCCCCAACGACACTGCAGGCTGCCTGCGCGGAAGGCGCCACCTCCAGCCAGTTGTTCAGACCGCCACATTCGTCCACCTCGAAGTGACTCCAGCTAATCCAGCGCAGTTGGGAGGGATTGATGAGCTTTGCGACAGCCTTATGCAGTTCTGGGAACATCCCTCTCATGCCTGCATGATATAGCAACGGCTCGTCGTCCTTGACCAGGAAATGGTTAAATTGGAGGTCAAACTGTTCCGCGTAGATGCTGATACGGTACACGTTCGGTGCAATTTCGGTCACGGTCGCCATGGTAGTCTCCTTTTGTCGGATGGGTCTTCAGTAGTGATTCCATGTTTTCTAAACGATACAATCTTCAATCGTGTCGCGCCTCGGCGATCCTGGCTCCCTCTGGAACCTGGTCTGGAGGCAAGCCCGAGGCTGCTTCCAATCGACCGCTGAAGTTAAAAAAGGAAATCAAAGCGGTCATCTCCCAAATCGCTTTTTCGGTCCAACCGGCGTTTGCCAGCAGCCTGATATCTTCCTCACTCACAAGGCTCGGCGTTTCTGTAAGTTTGCTGGCGTAAGCGAGCAACGCTCGGGTCTTGGAGTCCAAGTCGTACGTAGGCCATGTCGTCGCGAATTCATCACTAAGATGCTCATCGCCCGTCAGGCGGCGAACTGCCGCCACGTGGAGTCCCAGTCAGGGGGCCCCACCCACCTTGCCATTGACTACCGTTGCCGCCATCTCGCGCTGGAGTCGACTGAGAGGTGACGCCCCACGAAGGTGAAGGTGGTTATAGAGGGAGCCTGTCGGACGTGCCACACGGATATCGACTGCGAGCACTTGAAAAATGCCCGGTACAATACCGCCATACTGGCGGCGAATCCACCCAAAGAAGAGCTTGCGGAGCCCGCTCACCTGTTCCGGCACGATTGTCATGATGTTCGCCATCTACTTCTCCTTTTCGAAAAATTTCCAGAGGGGGACCGTGACTAGGACTTTCATTATACATAGTGTTTAACGATTCGATTGAAGTATAGACAAAAGGCCACATTCGTGCAATATTAATTTTACATGGTGTCTAATAAAAACAAAGATAGCTCTCGCAAACGGCCCTACACGCTCAGAGCCCGCGCACGGCGCCGGGAAGAGGTCCATCGCCGTATCACATTGGCAGCCGTACACTTACACGGGACGGTGGGGCCGGCGCGGACCACCGTGAGCGACATCGCAAAGCGCGCCGGAGTCCGGAGGGCGACCGTCTACAACCACTTTCCAACGGATCTGGAGCTGATTGATGCCTGCAGTTCGCATTGGTTCACCGAGAATTCCCCGCCGGATCCGGCGCCCTGGGCGGAGATCCCGGATCCCGGCAGTAGGGCCGAGGCTGCACTTGCCGCAATGTACGAGTACTACGACCGCGGACACGAGATGTTGGAGAACGTCCTGCGCGACGCGACGCTCGTACCGGCGCTAAAGAAGACGCTCCAACAAAAGTGGGGTCCGATGCTGGAAGGGATCGTCGAGATACTCGCCCAAGGATGGAGTTCTCCTGAAGTTGAAAGGCGTGCCTCGGAAGCCGACGGTGCGGAGGATGCACAAGTGCAGCCAACGCGGCAAAGCGGTGAGATCGAACTGCGTGCGAGCTTGCGGGTGGCGTTGAACTTCTTCACCTGGCAGACGCTCGCGGCATCAGGCCTGTCTAATGAGAAAGCCGCACGGCTGGCGGCAGCCTGGGTCGAGGCCGGCCGCACATAGGCGCAACAGATTAGCCGCCGCAAGCAGGCATTGAGTTAAGAGCTGGCTCCCCGGGTTGGTGTCTCACAGCGTCGTTTTGTGGGATCGAATCCAGCTGGAGATCCAGCGAATGGGTCGATCACGAATCCGCCTCCGCCCAAATGGGGATACTGCTACCGGTGTCAGTTTTTAAACGGCAAGACCGATTTTCATGATGTACCAAAAATTGTCGCAAATAAATTTGTCTGCGGACAGTCAAGCCGTTACGCGTACTCCGAAACGGAGCCGTTGACGCGTGATTTCCGGACGACCGACGGTGCTCTTGAGAGAATTGGAGAAAAACCAGGTTCCTCGGGTCCGTCACGCAAACCGCCTCACGATCTCGCCGGCCAGCGAATCGCGGTTGCCTGTGGTGAGCTCGAGCAACTCAACATCCGGCCGCTGTTTGACCTCGCCGATCAGTCCGCTCCCCTTGCCGGCAATCGTCGCGAGTACGGGCGTGTCCGAATCGAGGAGCCGTCGCACCAGCGCCTGGAATCTCTCGGAGAAGCACTCCATCTTCCCGATCTCGTCAATCACGACCAGGCCAGCGCCCGGTAGAGGCCATTGAATTTGGTCGAGAAACCTGTCGAAGCTCTCGACATCCACGCCGTACTTGCCCACGCGGTGCGGTCCGCGAATGTCCACGTGCGACAACAGACCCCGGCGGCCGTCAAGGCTCACCAGCTCGAAGCCCTTCCGCGCGCCTCGTTTCCGGATCTCGGCGGTGTAAAACCCCACGGGACGGCGGTGGGCGAGGTCGGCGGCAACCTTGCAGACCAACGTCGTCTTGCCCACGCCGGGTCGCCCCGTCACCAGGAGGATGCGGTAGCCACTCCGGTCTATCTCTGGTACCTGCCCATGAGTTGCCCCTGCGCGAGGACGTGCCCCTTCATGGCCTTCTCGAGATCCTTCTTCTTCGCACCGGGCTTCAGGTCGAGCTCGGTGTCGAGTGCGTACAGCTTGAAGAAGTAGCGGTGGGGCTTCCCGGGCGGAGGGCATGGGCCGCCGTAGCCGATCCGCTTGAAATCGTTCTTGCCTTGCAACGCAACGTCTTCGATGGCTTCATCCGCCGGCACACCCTCTGGAAGCGATGTTGTGTCGGCTGGGAGACCATAGAGTACCCAGTGCACCCAGGTTCCCATGGGCGCGTCGGGGTCGTCGCAGATCAGCGCGAGGCTCTTCGTGCCCTCGGGCACACTGGACCACTCGAGGCGCGGCGAGACATCGATCCCATCGCAACTGAACTTCGATGGAATTGTTTCGCCGTCCTCGAAGGCGGGGCTGGTCAGCTCGAGTGTCATGCGTAACTCTCCTTCTTTCGACCCACCGCCGGCGCAATGCACGAGTGCCATCGCTGGTATCGCGCAAAGGAGCAGCATTGATCGCACGAGGCTGTTGTATCTCATCATGCACCCACGACGATCGAACAATGAAACGCGGTTGACTCTCCCCTACACATTATAGCCCGACCACGACGCGATCAGGTAGAAAATCGACGAGGACTCCGGCAGTGATGCCAATGCATCACTACCTTGCGGGTTTTCAGGCGCCGGCAACCGACAACGGTGATTGTTTACATGAGTTTCGCCGCGCGGTATGATGGTGGTAGGTGGCGGCGAGATTCAGCACCCGCCAGCGGGCGGTGGACAGAGGACAAGGCGTCGGCCGAGGCGCCGAATCGGAGCCGCGATGAACAGCAACCCCGACTACATGCGCGAGCTGTCGTCCTGTGAGCTCTGTGAACACCGGTGTCGGGTGAACCGCCTTGCGGGCGAGCAGGGCGTCTGTTGCATGACGCTTCCCGAGATCGCCTCGCGCGCGCTACACCCCGCTCCTCCCCAGAGCTACACGGTCTTCACTGCGGGCTGCAACTTCAAGTGCCTCAACTGTCAGAACTGGTCGATTTCGCAGTACCCGGATAACAGAACGCCGGTCGACGGATACGTCGCGCCCTCGTTCAAGGTCAACTTCGACACGATCGGGTTCATGACGGAGTCCTCCCTTGAGAGGATCCTCGACTTCACCACCTCGATCACTTTTGACATCAAGGCATTCTATGACGACACCCAC
>CBDVBZ010000186.1:0-5342 GCA_965372355.1 uncultured bacterium
AGCCGTTTACGAGAGGCGGTCCCAATACGGCGTCGAACTTAAGGCTCCTCTGCGCAAAGCACAATCGCCTGGCGGCACAGGAAGTGTTTGGCGCGGACGCCATGAAGCGGTTCCGGCGAAGAGAGTAGCTCCGCCCTCAGCGCGTGTCGGCGTCGAGGCCAAACACCTTCTCGAGCGTCTCCTCGAGGTTGGGTCCTCGAAGACTGACGCGTTTGGCAACGATGATACCGTTTCGGTCAATCAGGATCGGTATGGGAATCGTCGCGATCTCGGCGGCGAATGTGCCGTCGGGTTGCCGTTCCATGGCGACGACGCCGTTCTCATCATGCGGTACCTGCCAGTCGAGGTATCGTCATGGACTACTGACCACGGCGATAGAGTATGAACGTCAGATCATCCGGTTTGGATGGGTCGCCCTCGGATGGGTTGCACATTCTCTCAAGAGCTTTGCGCGATAACGCTTCGGCCGCTTTGTCTAGCGGACCCTTGCGCATCAGGGCAACGATTTCCTCGAGGTGTAGATTATCGGCGAGTCCGTCGCTGGCAAGCAACACCGTATCACGTCTGCACAGCTCGAGTGGAGCGCCCACTTGAATGTGCATGTCAGCCGTACCGATCAGGTTGGACACGAGGTGACGGTCCTCGTGATACATAGCGGCGTTTTCATCCAGCATCCCGCTCTCGACCGCATAGCCGACGGGTGAGTGCGGCACGATGTGCAGTTTGACCTTGCCGCGCTGGCCGACAACGAGGATCTCCGAATCGCCCACGTGGTACGGACGGATCTGGTTGGCCTGGATCTCGACGATCGCAAGCGTTGTTGCCGCCCCGACACCGAGGTCCAGTACGGCCTGATTGGCCTTTTCGAATGCGTTGATAATGCTCGAGCGGAGTTGGGTCTTGTCTTCGGATGTCTCCTTGAGCGAGCTCTGGACGGATTCTACCGTGATGTTCGAGGCGCGTTCGCCGCTCCGGTGCCCGCCGACACCGTCGGCAACAACGAGCACCGCCGATCCACCGTTCAGATTGAAAATCGCTGCGGCGTCCTCGTTCTTTTCCTTGTCACTATCGGGCTCGCGTACCGAGTACACGACGGCGACGCCGACACCCGCGGGATGGGTCTCGCCCGCAACGAGATCTTTGTTGCTAAAGAGCTTCCTGGCTGGCAAATCCGTCAAGACATCCTCCGTCGGGGATTTTCACGGACAAAAATCCCACAACGGGGAAATTTGTGCCAGAGGTTTTCTGCGTTGCTAACCCGGCAGAAAGGCTCAAACGTGCCAATTGAACTGCGTCCGCAGGACGCGAGTTCCAATTGAGTACGTTGAGCCTGGGTAACCATGGAAATGGGAACAGGTTACCTGCCATACAGATGCGAGTACTTGTGACCGCTCCCCGTGATGAACAGCACAACGGTCTCGTCATCGGCAATCCACCCCATTTTGCGCAGACGCTGAAAAGCAGCCAGCGTGGCCCCGCCTTCGGGCGCGGGGAAGATACCCTGGGTGGCGCCGATGAGGTTCGCGGCTTCCAGCATCTCGTCATCGGGCACCGCAACGGCTGTCCCGTTGCTTTCTCGAAGCGCGCGAAGCATGAGAAAATCGCCAACCGCGCCCGGTACACGCAAACCGTCTGCGATCGTTTTGGCTCCCTCCCACATGTCCGCGAACTCCGACCCATCCTCGAACGCCTTGACGATGGGCGCGCATCCATCGGACTGAACGGTGACCATGCGCGGTCGTTTCGAGTCGATCCAGCCGATGGCCTCCATTTCGTCGAACGCCTTCCACATCCCCACGAGACCCGTGCCACCGCCCGTCGGATAGATCATGACATCGGGGAGCGTCCAGTTCATTTGCTCCGCGATTTCCATGCCCATGGTCTTCTTGCCCTCGAGCCGGTACGGCTCCTTTAGCGTCGACACATCGAAGCGATCCCCGTTCTTGTTGTCCTCGGCGGCGAAACGGCCGCAGTCCGTGATCACACCATCGACGAGCGTTACGTGCGCTCCCAGCGCCTTGCACTCGGCGATGAACGGGTGGGGAACGTCTTTTGGCATGTAGACGAACGCGTCCATTCCGGCGAGCGCTGCGTAGGCGCTCATCGCACCCGCCGCGTTGCCTGCCGAAGGAATCGACAGCTTCTTTGCTCCCAGCTCAAACGCACGGGACACAGCCAGCGCCAGCCCCCGAGCCTTGAACGAACCCGTTGGGTTGACACCTTCGTCCTTTGTATACAGGTGCTCGAAGCCGACGCTCTCCCCCAATCGGGACGCAAGTGTTAGCGGTGTGAAACCCTCGCCGAGGGTCAGTGCGTAACGCGGATCCTGGACGGGTAAAAGCTCGCGATACCGCCATAACGTCGGCGGTCTGTCTCGAAGGACAGACTTGTCGAACGCCCGCGCCGCGGCGAGATCGTAGCGGGCCAGAAGCGGACGGCCGCAATCCGCGCAGAGATTCAACAGCTGTGTGGCATCGTACTCGCGCCCACAAAGTGCGCATTCGAGATGAGTAAGGAAACTCTCAGGCATTGTCTATCGATCCTTGTTCAGTTTGGCGAGCGTATTCAACACAAAACTCTTTGGCAGAACTCTTGACGTGGCAAAGGCGCCAAGTCGGTTCTTCGTCCCGGCAATCACGGTCCGCTTGCGCTTGAGCATTGCCTCGTAGCCGATCTTCGCGACGGACTCCGGGTCCATGACCATAGCCGCCCTGCCTGCGACCTTGCTCTGCTTTACCCCCGCCCGCTTGTTGAATTCGGTGTCGGTCGGCCCGGGGCAAAGTGTCGTCACGCTGACACCGGTGTCCTTGAGCTCTGTTGCAATGGCCTCGGAGAACGACAGGACAAATGCCTTGGAAGCAAAGTAAGCGGCCATATACGGTCCCGGCAGGTAAGCAGCCGTCGATGCGACATTCAAGAGGCGCCCGTTGCCACGCTCGATCATCCCCGGGAGAACCAAACGGGTCAGGTGAACGAGAGAAGTGACGTTGAGCTGAATGAGGTCAAGAATCTTTTGGGTATCGATCTTGAGAAGCGCACCCGATGCGCCAACACCGGCGTTGTTGACGAGGACGTCGAGCTCGACCGAGCTGTCCCGGAGCTGCTCGAAGATCTCATCCGGTGCCCCTGCCACCGCGAGGTCTTTGGGTATGACGGTGACGCGGCACGCGTGCAACGACTCGAGCTCGGCGGCGACACGTTTAAGCCTGGCCTCGTCGCGCGACACCAGAATCAGATTGTACCCATCGCGTGCAAAAAGCTTTGCGAGTTCGTAACCGATGCCGACGGAGGCGCCGGTTACGAGCGCGGTCTTCCGGTTTTCCTGAGCCGTCATATCGAACACATCCTTTCGGAATGACACTCCGTCCGCGTAAGCCCCTATTGTAGTTGAAAACGAAGCCGAACCGCAAGCAGTTGACCATTGAAAGCAGCGGGCTATTGGGGTACCATTCAACGCGATAACCTCGTTGAAAGAGTATGTTTGGAGTCAGGATAACAAATGAAAAAGATACACAAAATAGAACCGGCAAAGTTGAAGCCCGGCAGAGACGCCGGCGATCTGGCGTCACCGGCCGCAGAGAAGGACAAGACAAGTGAGTCGGGAATGGTCAGGGGAAAGACCCTCATCTTCTGGGACCCAAAGAAGCCGGACAAGAAACTCGATGCCATCGACACCGATCAAATCACACCGGCCAGATACTGTGTGTCCGAGAGTCTTGACGCCCTCGACAAAGGCTGGAAGGAAGGCGCATTCAAATACTTGATGCCGGATTTTCGGGAACGGGTACATCGCGGCGAGACCTTTCTCATCGCTGGAGATCTTTTTGCTATTGGTTCCTCTCGTGAAATGAGTCCCGCGGGCCTCAAGGCCATCGCGGACGAAGTGTCGCTCGAAATGGTCATTGTGTGCGCCGACAACATGGGTGACATCTTTCGCAGAAACTCCCTGAACCTCGGCCTCCACGTCGTGCAAAGTCCCGACGCGGTGAAGGACGCCAAAGATGGCGACACGATGACATTTGACCCGGAGTCGCGAAAGCTCGTCAATGAAACCCAGAACAAGTCGTATGACCCGATCAAGCTCACCGCGAAAGAGGACGAGATCCGGCGCTTGGGTGGCGTGTTCTCAGTGGGCCGTCGCGAGTTTCGGTCATCCGTCGAGCGTAAGCCTAAGATCGAATGGCCCGATCCGGATACTGCCCGCCGGCTCACGACGACCGAGCAGATCGTATGGGCGCATCGGGTGGACAAGGATGCCGAGGTCAAACCGGGCGAGACCATTCGAGTGTATGCGGATCTATTGCCGGCGTCGGACGGCACGGCGCCCTTTGCCATCCACACGTTCAACCAGATCACGAGCGGTGACACGATTTACCCGCGGCAGGCTGCCGTTGTCAACGATCACTTTGTGTATACCGGCAGGGAGGAAGACGAGAAGCAAACGCTCATCGGTCGAGACTTCGCCGAAATGAACGGAATGAAAAAGCCGTACTACGCGACGCCCGGCGATGGGATATTCCATTTCTATTTTCCCGAGCAGGGGCTTGTTTATCCCGGGCAGTTCATCCCTGGAGCGGATTCGCACAGCCGGGCCTATGGCGCGTACGGCGCGGTCGGGTTTCCGGTTGGATCGACGACACTGGGGTTTGGCTGGTCCACCGGCTATGTCTATTTCACACTCGCCAAAGCGCGACGCGTCATCTTCACAGGCAATCTGCAACCGTGGGTGAGCGGCAAGGACATCGTGCTCACACTGCTCGAGCGATGGGGCTCGCAGCAATCGCAAGGCATGTCCGTCGAGCTCGTCGATCAGGACCGGCAGTTCCCCATCGCGTACCGCAACACGATCGCGAACATGATGGCGGAGGGGGAAACACAGAACGGCATCTTTGCGCCGGACGAGGTGACGTATGCGTGGTACCGCGACAGGGGCGCCACGGATCTGCCCTACCCCGAGCTCGGGGCGGGAGCGGATGCCCACTACGAGATCTCGGAGACGCTCGTCCTCGATGAGGTTGTGCCGATGATTGCGAAACCGTTCAGCCCGCGCAATGCGTTTCCCGCGGACGACGTCGCGCGCGAACGGCTTGCGTTCGACAAGGCGTTTATTGGTTCTTGCACGAACGGAAGCTACGACGATCTTCTCCAGGCGGCGCTGGTGATCCGTGCGGGGCGCGAGACCGGCCACACGAAGGTGGCGCGGCCGTTTATCATATATCCCGGCTCCGGCGGAGTGAAGAAGCGGATCGAAAATGCCGAGGCGCGTCTCGACGGCGAATCGGTCGCCGATGTGTTCCGCTCGGTCGGGGGCGTGATCCGCAAGTCGTGGTGCGGGCCGTGCT
>CBDVBZ010000187.1:0-5230 GCA_965372355.1 uncultured bacterium
ACTCCTTGGCGACCTTCCTGTAATTCCGCTTCTCGCCAAGGCTGTAGTAATACGTGAAAGCCTTCTCCTGATGCGGTTGTTCTCGGATCAACATGCGCGTTTCGCCTCCCATCGTTACTCACCCCCAAGATAGTGCCGTGCAATCTCAACCAACGCACCGCCCCGAGACTGACCACGCGCCTGCGCTTTCGTGATCGCACGCTCGACGGTGTCCGCGTCTTCAACGACAAACGACAGAATCGTCGACCTCTCTCGCTCTTGTCGCTCTGCCTCTTCGTCCAAGTACGCCTCCAGCCCGTCCGGAATCTTCAAGAGCTCCAAGGAATCCTTGAGCTCCGTGATCGAGTACGGCATCTGCGACTCCAAATCCTCCAATGTGAGTTCCTTGGACAAATCTCTTCTGTGTTTAGCTCAATGCTGTCACTCTCGGACAACGCTCCCGGGGTCGGTTCGCTTCGGCATCGGCCGCTCTTTTCGTGGTATGATTATACGTCGGAGTGTCCATTAATTTTGGGCTTGATTGTGTCTCACTCGTGCTGACACGACAAAACGAAACACCTCTGGGAACTGGAGTTCGAGCGATTGACCTCGCTCCCCGCTCGTTACCCTCTCTTCGACGGTCTGAGTCCCGCTGAAAGGAGCAAGGGGATGGAGTCCGGAAGTAATAGAACAACGCCTCCATCGGACACGTCGCCGACAGACGTGCGCATTGTAGATTACACGGAAGACCTCAAGGATTCCGTCTTAAGCCTGCTGTCCAAAGGAAGAGCCTCTCGCTTTGGAGAATGGAAACGTGCGATTTGGGACTGGCAATATGCGGATAACCCCAATTATGTCAAACCCTTTTCACCAACAGTAGTTATCGAGGCCGGGAACGTCATCGGCTTCTATGGGACCATCCCCGTCGCCTTGAAATACAGAGACAAACAGATCATGGCCATGTGGGGTTGTGACTTCTTTGTCGATCCCCAACAAAGGGGAAAAGGGCATGCACAAAGAATGCTTCGCGCACTGCGCAGGAAAAGCCCGATCATCTTGGGTCTCGGCATAAGCGCTGCCGCACTTCCCATTCTCAAGAAACACGGTCGCAAGATCAGCACGGAAATCGAGAGCTTCGTTTATCAAAACAGGCCCGGCAGCCTGAGAGATTCCATAAAAAGGGGTATCCATCACTACAAACGCTTCAAAAACAGAGCCCATCATCCATCAGTGGACGGTTTGGAGACACAGATCATCGATGCCATGGATGCGCCCGAGGAGATTGATACGGTATGGGCAAAGTCTGAGAAGGGGTATCCGAAGGTGATCATCAGAAACCATGCGTTCATACAATGGAGATACGGTAAATACCCTATGGAAAAGTATCAGCTTATACTTGTCACGAGAGAAGGAGGGATTGCTGGAGTCGGTGTGTTCCGAAAACATCCTGAGGAATCGAGATTAGTTGATTATGTCGGTCCCGCGAAAAGCATTCAGACCAAGTATCTAATTGTGAACACGTTTATGAGAGAGTGCACAGAATCCATTTCACTGAACTGTATTTGCACAGATGGAGAGATCAAAACCTGCTTGGAATACCACGGATTCATAAAATCTCGTCACAAGCCAACATTCTCTGTTCTCTCGACAATTCCAGGTGACACAGATCCTGAAAAGGATTGGTTCGTTATGGGTGGTGATTCAGACATCGACCTGATAGCGGCCACCGCCGATGATATCTACGATTCGTAGGGTGCGCACATCTGCCGGATGACCAACCTGCGACAGATCCAGAGAGCCCTTGGACACCGACGGGTAGCAACCACCGAGATTTACACGCGCCTGACAGACGGCAAGCTCAAGCGAGCCATTCTGGACTTGGGGCAACCAAGCAGCAGCACTCGATAGGATTGTCTCCTCTCTAGCGGGAGTAACGACTTTTTTGCGCAAGGGTGGCGTGAGCTACATCCCAAACATCAGCGCGGCCGCGATCTTGAAGTCGGGAATGTCGCCGAAGCCAAAACGGAACTCCACGTTGTACCGTCGGTGACTTTTCATCGGAATGTCGACCCCTACTGTCAAACTCAAACCCACGTCCGTACCTGGAGAAACCACGATGGTAGGTCCGGCGCTGCCGTAGAGATAGATCCCGGTCTCCGGAAGGGGAAGCAGATACCAGCGGAGGTCGATGTTGGCAGCCACGCTCGTTTGGTCATCGAACTCGAAATCGAGACTGGGAACAAAAAATGCGGCGCCCACGACAGGACCGAACTCGGCTTGCGCGCCGACAAAGAGCTGATCGGGTCCCATACTGATCCCCGTGCGCAACCCAAGACCGTCGCCACCACCAGCATGCGAATCGGTTATCGATGCAACGAGCATCCCAACGGCGGCCAGCACGGCTAGAAAAAGGCTTTTTGATACAGACATGTTCATCTCCCCCATAAGGCGGCGGATCGTCATCGCGCGCGAGCCGCGTTGAAGTTTGCGAATTCGCTCAGCTGCTCGGCGACGATTCTCATATTGGCGGGTCGCTCGCTCGCTTTCTTCGCAAGCATCTGGAGCACCAGGCGATCCAGTTCTAGTGGAATATCGAGATCAGCAAATGCTTTGCGCAACGGTACGGCCCGTCTCCGGATGTGTTGAACCAGCACCGAGGAGAGATTACCCTCGAACGGTGGGCGCCCACCGAGCATGTGGTAGAGCACGACACCGAGCGAGTAAATGTCGGAGAGATGATCAACCGGCTTTGCGTCCGCCTGTTCCGGACTCATGTAATGGGGTGAGCCCATGACCGTTCCCTCCATCGTGTGCATGCTGCTATTCCTGAGCTTCGCCAAACCGAAGTCGGTTATCTTCGGAGTCCGTTCGTCGACCAACAGCACGTTGAGCGGCTTGAGATCGCGATGAACGATTTCGCTTTTGTGTGCAGAGGCGATCGCTTCTGCCATACGCTGGCCCAAAATGGCGACCGCAGGAACGGAAAGGCGGCCGTGCTCCCTAAGAAACGACGCCAAATCTCCACCTTCGATGAGCTCCATCACTATCCACAGCCGCCCTGCGTCCTCAACGAAATCATAAACCTGCACGATATACGGGTGACTGAGTTGGGCCAGGACCCTCGCCTCCTGCCTGAACCGGGTTGCCAACGATTCGTCATCGGTAATTTCCCTCGGCAACTCCTTGAGCGCGACCTGCCGGCCCAAGACGGTATCGTCGGCTCGGTAAACAACGCCGTTGGCGCCGCGTCCGAGTTCTTCAACGATCGCGTAGCGGCCTGCGACCCGCTCGATGTTTGTCTTTCGATTCGCGGTTTCCGATGGACGGCGGTTCGTCGCTGCCGGTTCTTGCTCGCCAACAGAAACGCCTTTGATATTGCCCGGCTCGGCGCCTGCCATCATGGTCGGCATTTCTTTGCTGATTTCGCGAATTTTGTCGATCAGTGCCGCCTCGTGCGCTGTTTCGCACTCCCAAGCGACAGCCGAACGATAATGGGCGAGACTTTCAAAGGGATCGCTGACAAGCAGAGAATCAGCCAACCTCTCGTACTCACCTGCCTTCTCGGCAGCCCGTCTCATCGTCGTGGGGATATGCATCCACAGGAGGAGTATCACCAGACCGCCACTGCTAACCCACGCGATCGCATTAATTATGTGACGACTGGTATCGCGACGCTTGCCTTGACCGTCCTCTGCCCCGAAGAAGCCAGCAATTTTGCCGGTAAGACTCTTGGGCGGATATGCTCTGTCGAGAATGGCGTCCCGGATCGGCGGAGCCGCGAACAGTAGAAAGGCAACTACAAGAGGCAACGCGATCTGAGCGCTACGAGCGCCGATCAACCATCGCGTGACAACACGTGGCTTGCGGATCATCGTCGGGAGAAGCGTCGAAGATTCGTGGATGCGGCGGATCATTTGGCGGGGCACAACTGATGCTGTGAGACTTCGCACCGTCATGCCAAGGTCACCCGCTCCAGTTCGTCAGACGCATGGCGTTACTCCGTCGTCTGGCGGGACTCGGCACGGACGGGTTCCTTAAAAACCAACGTTGTGCCACCTATGCTGATGCTGCTGCCGTCTGTCAGCACACACTCCTTCACGGCGCTTCCGTTGACAAGGACCTTCCGGCGTCCGTCGATGTGACGGAGCGTATAAGAGCCTTCTTTGTAACCGATCTCGACATGGTAACCAGCAACGAGCCGTCCCTCGATCTGCAGATCGGCCGCGTCGTCGCTTCCGATGATAATGATCGACCGATTGAGCGCGTATGTTTGCTCGCCATTCTCCGTCGTCTCGACCAGGTGACCGGGGTTTTCGATCGTGCCACGGATATCATAGTCATACGTTCGCATGGTTGAATCGAACGACCACGCCTCACTCAATCGCGTTTGGCGGGGACTGCCGATTCGGATGAACAGACGGCTCTCTCCAATGACGATAATGTCTCCGTCTCGAACTACGGTATCGGCGACGTGGGTGCCGTTGACGGTCATCCCGTTGAGACTGCCGCAGTCTCTGATGACATATCCATCGTCGGTTTGCTCCAGGACGGCGTGCTTGCGAGATACGGAATCGTGATCAATGGTGATGTCGTTGTCGGCGCCGCGTCCGATCGTCAGCGGCCGATCCGCCACCACCCACTGGTCGAGCTCTTTGTTCTTGAGCTTGAGGATTACGGTACAGCGGTCTTTGCGAGTCACTCGATTTGTCCTTTGTTGGAAGTGTGAGTTGAGCGGATAGATGGAGCAAAAACCATGCCCGGGGCCGGGTATACGGAAATCCGTAATCTGTTTACTATATGTAGGTTACAAGCTATGGTAGTGCCTGGATTTTGAGGTTTCGGGGGGCTGGCACGCAGTATGCGAACAGGGCGGCGCCAGAACCGCGTAGTGTCCGAAAATTGAAACGCGCTGTGGCGTCACCACTTGCCGAACGTTTGATACACTTGCTGCATGATTGAAACCATCCATCTTCAGCTCCTCCTGGCTACGTTCGCCGGCTGGCCACCAAAGAAAAGCCGATCGGCCGAAGGGTTCTCGGGCGGATCGTCACGACCGTAACTCCTGACACGATCCTAGCGTGGCATCGGAAACGCGCTGATCAGCGGGGCGGAAAGCTCAAGGCGAGGGCGTTGTCGAGACCGGAGAACAACTTGGTGGGCTACTCAAGTACTATCATCGACGGACGGCGTAGCCCAATCGGTAGAGTAGGAGAGAGGCGCCGTGGCTACAGGTCCCGGGTGGCAAATCCCG
>CBDVBZ010000188.1:0-5164 GCA_965372355.1 uncultured bacterium
CACGGCGACAAAGATAACACCCTGGACCAGCACGAGCCACTTCGGCCCGCCATCGACATCCACGAGACCCGCAACCCAGACGGCGACAAGCCCTGCGGCCAAAACGATCAGCAGCCACCGCAGATGCGTCAACCGAAGCGTCTTTATCCCCAAGGAGTTGATCCCCTGGAGTGACAAGAGCAGCATGAGCGTGTAGCTGGCCGATGTGGCCAGTGAGATTCCCCATACCCCCCAGCCGAAGCGAAAGAGAAAGAGCCAGTTCAGCACCACATTGATAACGAGACCGGCGACGACTCGTCGGGTCTGAAGATGAAGCTTGTCGAGGACCTGAAATACCTGATCGCACACCGGGATGAGCAATAGCGCCACCATGCCGATCGAGTATCCGAGCAGTGCCCTCGCCGTCAGCGCGGTGCTCTCAGAGGAAAACAGCCCACGCTCGAGAAGAAGCGCGATGATCCCGTTGCCATGAATCATCAGAAAGAGGGTGACCGGTACACCGAGGAGGATAGCCATGCTGATCAGATTATTCACCACATCCGCGCCGTCGTCGCCTCGCTCACGCCTCTCCGCAAAAACAGTGATAAAGGCGCCCCCAAAACCGACCAGACCGGGAAGCACCATCATCAGGGTCCAACCGTATCCAAGGGCGCCGATCGAGCCCTCGCTCAGGAATGAAATAAAGATGTTGTCCGCCAGCTGGTATAGATAGACGGCTGCGTGCAATAGAAGGAGCTTGGGCGCCATCTTGAGTGCAATCTTCACCTCGGGCGAAAGCGGATGCCCAATCAGAGGGAAGCTCCCCTTGGAGCGCACGGCCAGATAGCTGAAGGCAAGGAAGATGGCCACCGATGCCGACCAGAAGAGGACCATGGGACGATCGTAGAACAACGCCACCAGTGCGAGTGTCGCAAACGCGTTGATGGCGTGGGCCTGGTAGACAAGCGAGAACCGCCGGACGGCCCTGAACAACGCACCGATGGAGCGCATGGGTAAATAGAGAACGATGACCGGCAGGAGCCAAACAAAACTGCTCTTGAGCAGCTCCCGGCGGCCGATGTCAAGACCGGCTGGAATCCGCACGATGACATCGAGCCCCACGAGGAACACCGCACACAGCACAACACCAAAGAGAAACGACAGCGTGATTAACCCCGAGCCAAGCGAGTCAAACTTGCTTTTCTCTCCGGCTGCGTTGTATGCGACGGCGTTGGGGACGGCAAGGACATCGAGGAGCGCGCCCCAGCTAAAGACGAGCACACCGAGAATGGCCGTGGCGAGGTAGAAGACATCGAGCTGGGCGGAGAGCCCGATCGCACCGGCTATGATTATGTGTTTGGACAAACCGGCGATCCGGTACAAGCCCTGCCAGAAGACCGAGGCGCCGACCGACCGCAAAAAGGATTCTCTTTTGTTCATGGCGGATTTCACGCGGGATTCTAGCACAAACGGGCTAAGTGCTCAAATGACCCGCTTTTCGGCGTGGGTTTGCCGTGGTGTGCTCGTGAGGCTATGTGAGGAGTTGTTGGATGCGCCGCCGCTTGGCGGGGCGGATTTCTTGAAGGAATTTGGCCCGCGACCGCCCTAATCCCAGGGGTAGTGCTGCCGCTCGACACAGCATTTCCCCGACGACCATTGAGTCAAGTCGATCGTGCACACCAGGGGATCGTCTTCCTCCGTGACGTAGGGCTCGATCACCCTGATCCTGTATTTCCCAGGCCTCAGATTCGTCACTTCATACTCGACTGTGAAGAGACAGAGACAATCGCAGGCGGATTCCTTTTCTTTCTCATCGACAAGGATCTCTCCGCCGGTGATCGTGATATCCGCGTAGATCTCTCCCGGGCAGCAGTTAAAGCCGGCGCCCAGGTGCCTGATCTTCAACGTGCCTTCCTTTGTGTACTCCCACTCGAGGCAGTCGTCTGTGGATGTTGGTGACTGCAGCAAGATGCACCCGTCGTAACTGACCAGGGCCCCGACTGGCAGCAAGGCAGACTGAGTGGGCGCAGATGCCTCCGGCGAACAACCGGTGAGGCTGAGAAGAAGGAGCAGGAACGCCGGAAGCGCCATTCCTCGGGATAACGTGACATGATTCTTTGTGGGCATCGTATCGCTCGCTTTCGCGAAGAACATGTGCCTGCTGCCGGGCCGGAGTGTTCGGTGAAGGTCTCAATACTAACTTAGCCAATAACGCTCGAGAAACAACCCAATACTCCACAAAAAAAATGATGCATTTGCATCATATGAGGCCCTCGTGACAACCCGCCGCGACCGCTCCGCATCTACGATCCGAGGTGGGGGTAGTCGTTCTTTGAGGGAATCCCGGTCCGCCCACCCGGTTCCAGGCTCACCATCGCGGCGGCCCACGCACCGAAATCGAGACTCCTCTCGGCATCCCACCCCGCAATCAAACCGTATGTCAGACCGGCGTGGAAGACATCGCCGCAGCCCGTCGTGTCGACGGCGGCAGCCTTGTGCGCGGGGCGCTCGATGATCCTGCCGCGGTGGAGGGCGATGTAACCCCTGTGGCCCAGTGTAACGCCCACGAGGCCCGGCCCGAGCTCCGCAAGCCTGTGGCAGGCATCCATCGGTTTGTCGCTTCCGATGAGCTCCCTCGATAGTTTTTCGGAAGCAAAGAAGATATCGCTCTTCCGGGCCAGATCGAGCATGCCATCGCGAAGCGACCCCGCGTCGACGACAACGGCTGTTCCTGCGTTTTTGGCCTCTGCGGCAGCGGCAAGTGATGCTTCCATAAAGAGCCCGTCCAGGTGAACGACTCTGGCGCGGCGTATGAGATCGACATCGATCTCATCCGGACGGGGAGACGCGCCGGTGGGTCGTCGCCAGAAGACGGTCCGCGTGCCCGTTTCGGGATCGGCAACGATGTAGGAAAACTGGGAGTGTGATCCGCTCCTGATGATGAGACCACTTGTGTCCACGCCCTCGTCATCGAGAGAGGTTCTAATGACGGCGCCAAAGCGGTCATCCGCTACCACACCGGCAAACGTGCACAACAGGCCCCACCGCGTCAGGGCGACGAGCGCGGTCGCGACGGGTCCGCCTCCCTGGACGATCATTTCGCGGACTTCGCACTTCGCATCCGCCGCCGGGTAGGCATCCACCAGCCCGATATAATCGAGGCAGCACTGTCCCAGGCCGTAGACTTGAAAACCGTGCGTGGACATCGTCGTCTTGGCGGATCACCGCGCGGCGGTGACTAGCCGTCTCCCTCGAGCTTGTCTTTCACGCTCTTGACCTTGTCGGCCATGGTCTGATCCCTGTCGGTTCGTGTGCCCACCTTGATCGCAGTGGATATTCGTGGCGCACCCATCCGATGGATCTCTTCGTGGCAACGCTTGATCGAGGCGAACACGGTGTCCCATTCGCCCTCGATGTTCGTGCCGTATGCGTGAAGATTGATCGTGAGACCGGCTTCGGAGAGCACGCGCTCGCACACGGCCACGTATTTCGACACCGACACCCCGACTCCGATCGGTACCACGGATAGATCGGCAATGACTTTCATGATTGCAACCCCATCCTTGTTTATCGCCCGCGCTTCACAGAAGCGGACGCCGCTTTAGCTCGATTTCGAATACCCGCTCCTCACGAGACGAGAAGCAGATGACGGATACGGATGAATATACGAGACCTCCAAAAATATTCTAGCAGATGCGACTGCGCAGCGGCACCGATGTTCTTTGACGCGATCGCGATTGTTGATAGAATGCTCAATTATACATTCCCTCAACAGCCAATGCCCTCACACCTTCGAACCTCACCCGCATGGCGGACGGTTCGCGCGACATAAAGCCGATTGTCCAGGGAGGTTCACCCCCATGATCCGCTACTTTCTCAGTGCTCTGATATTGATATCCGTCGTCCAGGCTGATGCGAAAACCACCGTGCGGACGGTGGATTTGCTGGGCAAGGCCGGCATCGCGGTCAACGCCGCCGGTCCGGTGCTCGTACAGATGGATGAGGGACGAAACCGTCTGATTGTTGCCAATACGCTGACGTCGTCTCTCTCCATCATCGACTGCTCGGACCATTCCGTCGAAAACATACCCCTCGCCGGCCGTGCCCTCCAGCATCTCAAGGCCGCATCGATGACCATCAACAAGAAGACGGGCGATGTTTATCTCATCGGGGCCGGATGCGTCCTGTCAGTGTCCGGCGAGGACAGGAAACCGAAAATGATCCCCACCGACGTGCAATTCGAGTCCATTGCCGTCGAGGAGCGGACGGGGAATGTCTTTGTCGTCGGACGCGAGAGCAAGGGATTGGGTTACCTGAAAAAGGGATCCGACAAAATCAAAGTAAAGAAGTGGCTAGAGACGAGTGAGCCTCTGATCAACCTTAACCAGACACCGCCGCCGCCAATACGGAGAGTTATCGCCGACAACGCGCGGGGCGAGATCATCGCTCTCGATGGTTACACATCGACGCTCTATGTGTTCAGCGCTAAGGACGGCAAGCTCGTCGAGTCACGTCCGCTCGAGTTGACCAGCGGAGGCCGATGGCACTTCGCTGGCTACGACGAGAGTGATCACGCGCTCTACATCGTAATGGAAACGGACAAGAGAAACGTGATCGAGGCGGCGAAGATCGACATCGCCGGCGGGAACGATGTGATCGTTGAGCTCCCCGGGTACAGGGAAGGTGTGGGAATCATCTACAACCCCGTGCGAGAAGAGGTGTACGTCCCCTACGACAACCATCCGACCGTCCACGTCGTGAGCTTCGAGGATAGCGGTGCGGTCGATGAGATCAAGATCCCCGCCTATGGCAACGACGCGAGCGCCGTCGATTCGAAAAACGATCTTCTCTATATCGGCAGCTGGGCCTTTGGCGAAGTCGATGTCATCAATCTTGAGACGCGAAAAATGGTCAAGCGAATCGAGGATCTCAGGATCATTCCGCACATGTTTACGATGGCTTTCAACCCCAATAACAACCTGCTCTATTTTCCAAAGGGTGCATCGGCTGTCAACGGGACGTTTGGCGCCGCTGTCACCGCACTCGATCCGAATGACGAAAGCACGGAAAAAATCCGCACAGGCTGGGCACCAATCGATCTGATCGATCTCCCGGACCGCAACAGCGTTCTGGTCTTCAACTCGGAAGACCAGTACGCCGAGGTGCGCGCCGACGGCACGTTCGA
>CBDVBZ010000189.1:0-5140 GCA_965372355.1 uncultured bacterium
CACCAGCGCGAGAACGCCGACTGAAACAAATTCAGCCCGACAAACGCGGTGAAAAAGAACCAGCCGGGGTGTACCCAGTACCCGAGCGCAACACTCAACAACACAAAAAAACCAGCGGCCAATCTCAGTCCTTCGTCGACTGTCATGTCTTCATCCTTAAACCTCTAAGTTAGCGGGGATGCAATGGCGATCATGCACTTGCGCTCCCCTATCCCATGTCAAAAGCTGTAGCGAACCCTCAGATAAACGTTTGTGTTCTCTTCCAGCTGTCCAAAAAACGTCTTCTCATCTCCCCACATCACGTTGGCCCCAATCGTGATCGTCACTGCATCGCTCCAGTCACGGGTCACGACGGGGCGTATGTACCCGTCCCTCTCGTTCGGCGAGTAGTATCCGAAAAGCGACAAGGTCAGGGTCTGTTGCATGAGTCTCTGTGTCAGGCGAAGCGTCAGAAGATGGCGGACCTCCTCCATCGTAACGAACGCGGGCGAAGGCGCGTTGGCCAGGAGCGAATCGTAGTCCTGGGTCCACTCGGCGTAGTACTGGAGGCCGCCCGAGAAATTGGTGACGATCTCCCGTTCGTACCCAACGAGCCCGCGGACCTGAGAGTTGGCCACATAGGGATCGGTACCGTCGCGGTCCTTCCGGCTATCGTAGTAGGAGCCCTCGAGGTTGCCGATGCCACCGAGGACATTGCCCCGCACGCTCGCGCCGTACACGGCGAGATCGGCAAAGGTGAGCGTCATGCTGGCCGTGTCGGCTGCCGTCGGTTGTTTCCAGAACCCCGCATAACCGTACGCGGCCAACTCCCACCCCTTGACGTTGCGAAAGAGCCGCCCGGCAAACTCGCCGTTCTCCCAGGTCTTATCGGGCAGCGTGGTGGGCAGCGGTCCACCCATCTCGATCGCGCCCGTTATCCCGGGTTTGAAGGGGTTGTAGAATGACAGCCGCGTCCCGTCGATATAGACATCCGATGTAAATGTCGGGGTCCACACAAAATCGAGATTCGCTGTTTTCGAATAGAACGTCGTCTTGAACGAGTTCGATGGCGCCTTTAGAAACTCATCGTTGCGCCCGATAAAGAACGACTGAAAATCCTTCGGGAACAGATCGTTCAAAAAGACCAGGTCCCCCGTCCCCCACGTGAGGACCTGTCGGCCGGCGACGATATCGAGCCACGCGGCGGCCCGAAGGAGGACGGCCGCCCGGCGGATATCGATGTACGTATCATCGCTGATACCATCCGCGACAAAATCCCCCTTAAAATACAGCTCCGCGCGGTCCATGTAGTGGGCGAGATCGAGACGAAAGCGCGCCTCGTTGAGCAATAGATCGTTGGGTTGAACGGCGTTGCTGACAACCCGCCCGCCCACGTCGGCTTCGACAAACCCGTGAATCTCGACGGGAAAATCGCCTTCATCGTCACCCCAGTCATCCCAATCGTCCTGAGCCATTGCGGGGCCGACGCCGGTGAGCGCCGCACCCAGCAATGCGATAAACAGAACGGTCCTGGCAACTCTCATCAGATCCACCGATATCATCGTGATTCTCCTACCGATCTCTCCATCCTCATCCAATTAGTAGTTGAGGGTTCCACTACGGTTTTTTCGGGCGAAACCACTCTCGCGACGGGCTGCGGAGCGTCCGCTCGGTAAAAACTTCATCCGGGATTCCGAGATCGTATTCGACATTGCGAAACTCCGAGATCGTGTACCCGCCTCCGCGGACATCGGTCACCTTCATCTTCGTAACCGTCGGGTGTCCCTGGAAGTCCTTGACCTCGAGAGCCTCGATCATCCGATACACCTCACCCTTCGCATCGACGTATTCCATTTTTGTCGGAATCATCGTTTTCTTGTCGATCCACGCCGTCCAGTGTTTGAACTCGACGGAGCCGGGGTCCTTTGGCGTGTTCTTCAAAACGTAGTGCGTGTCGGTCGTCTCGATGAGCTCGTGCGTGTCTTCCCCACTCGCCCGCCCCGACACATCTTCGTAGAAGAAGTCGGACCCAACAAAACTCGTCCGTTTGTCTCCGGCCGCGATACGCTTGACGAGATCGAGATCCGGCAGATAGAGCCAACGATCGTCATCCTTACCCACGTGCTTGTGAACGATAAAGACGCTGTTTCGGACATCCGCCGGCCGGACAAAGAGAACCGCATAGTTCTGGTCGCCACCATCGACAACGTCCTTGCGAAGGATCATAAACTGGCGCCTGCGTTCCCGTCCCTGTGCGTCGGTAATTGTCATCCGGACCTCGGAGCGGCCGTCATTGCCTGCGTAATACGCGGCCACATTGGCGCGGTCGATAATGACATCGACATCTGTCAGATCCTCTGCCTGTGCCGGGTTGGCCATAGCGAAGAGCGCGAGCGCCCCGGCGAAAACGAGCGGTATCATGGCTTTCATTGTGGCTCCCCCTCCGAGTTCAAGGTTGGCGTTTGGTGTGTTGCCGACAGGAGCCGCTTGGCCGCCGGAGGCAACGTCCTGCTGCGTCTCTGCTGCCGACGCCTCAACACCCGGTTCCTGCGCGCCGGGCTCGGGAAACAACCGGCGCTTCAGAAAGGTCATCATTCCCGGGAGCAGCACGAGTGTTACGCCGCACGAGACCGCCATAATTGTCGCCAGAAAGAGGCCGACGGTATTGTACGGCATGAGCGGTGACGCCAGAAGCGGCAGAAATCCAACGGCGATAACAATCGCGTTGCGCGAGATCGCCCTCGCCGGCTCCGCGAACATCTCACGGACCGTTTCCGTCCAGTCACCGGTGTTACGATACACCTGTCTGGCGCGCTGGAGGAAGTGGATCGCGAAGTCTACCGACAGCCCCAGCGTCAGCGAGCTCAACACCGCCACCGGCATGTCGTAGTCTTTGCCGGCCAGCCCGATCACACCGTAGATAAAGGCGATCGTCACCGACAGCGGGAGCATCGCGAGCAGCCCAAACCAGAACGAGCGGAAGAGCACGAGCATCATGATAAACACGATCGCAAAGCTCCCGATGAGCGCGTCACGCATACCACTGACCATAGCGTCCTGCCACACGACATTCAGGTACGTCAACCCTGCCCAGTCGAACGTGACCCCTTCGGGCAACGGATGGGCGGCGATGTAGCGGTCGACTTCCTCTGTCACGTGTGCCATATCCCTGTTGTCTCCGCTCGCCAGCTGAAGCCAGATCTGTGTCTTGCGGTAGTCCGGTGTCGCGAAGTGCCAGAGATCCTGCGGCCGGTGTGACGACTGATACGAAAGCAGCGTCTGGGCCACGGCGTTCGATGTGCCGGGCACCGTGAAGTACGCCTCGTCGCCCTCACGGAGCTCCCGATGGACCGTCTTGACAATGTCGGTGAGCGACATCGTCTTGCCGACCATCTCATCAGCCACCATGGCCGTCTGCAGACCGGCAACGTAGTCCAGCGCCTCGGGACTCTGGAAAAACTTGGCTCGTGTTTGCGCATCCTCGACGAGCGCTATCAGGTCCTCCCAGGCGTAGATTTCCGCATCGGTTGGCGCCTCATCGAGCTCCATCATCGCGGCGTCAATGAGGACGTCGAAGTACCCATCCCCCGGTGTGTTTTGACTAGACCGGTAGATGTCTTTCCACCGTGTTGTGAGGTCGACACCCTCATTCTCTTTCACATCCGCGAGCAGCTTGTCGGCCTCACGAAGAAACGCATCACGCTCGTCCGTCGTCGATGGCTTTTCCATCACGAAAAATGCGTTGTACGTACCGCCAAAGTGTTCGTTGAGCACCCGGTCCGCCACGCGGATCTTGTGGCTCGTCCTGAACCAGCGGACGGGGTTGTCGTTGATCTCGATCTTGCTGATCCCGATGGCGCTGATGACCATAACAATGACGGTCAATGCCGCGACGAGCTTCGCCCGGCCGACCGCCCACGGTCCGAGCGCACCCAGTATCCGCGCAAGAAGATGCTGATTGTGTCCCTCCTCACGGCGCAGCTTCGCGATGCGCGCATCGCTCAAACGCACCACATAGGCGGGGATAAACAAAATCGTCAAGTAGAACGCCAGCGTGATGCCAAAGGCGACAAAGAATCCGAACACCCGAACCGGCGGAATGGGCGCGAGCAGGAGCGACAGAAAACCCGCGGCCGATGTCAAGGATGTGAAGTGCATCGGTTGCAGAAGATCGTTCATCACGAGGCGTATGGTCTTTCGCTTGTCCTTGATCTTTGGGTACATGTCGGCAAACTCGCTCAGGATGTGCACCGAGTCGACCACGGCGATCGGCATGAGAAAGATCGGGATCATCGAGCTCATGATGTGGACGGGAAATCCAAAGCCGATCAGGAGACCCATCGTGATGGTGACTGTCACCATCGCGAGAATCATGGGCGATAGAACGAGAACGAAGCTTCGAAAGAAGATCCACATGAGGATCATGATGATGAGCCCCGCGAGCGGCGCTGCCATGCCCATCTGTTTGAACATCTCGACGCCGAACGTGTCCTCCGCGACGGGCAGCCCCGTGACAAAAAACTTCTCATCGCCCTCCATACCGGCAACGATCTCTTCGATCTCGGTTGCCAGACGGTGGCTCTCGTCCTTGCTGACGATCGGCACATAGATCCCGGCGGCCTTCTCATCCTCGCTCACGATGGTGCCCACGACGATCGGCAAACGGCGGGCGGCATCGCGGATCGCCAGGACTTCCTCCTCTGTCTGGGGTGGCTCATGCATCATCCACGCAAAACGCACAACCCCCGGGCCACCCTGGGAGATGTTGTCGATCGACGCGAGTGACATGAGATCGTGCGGGATGACACCGTCCATCGCCTGAATCGCCCGCGTCAGCTCGTGTACGCGGCCGAGTGTGTGCGGGTTGTAGATGCCGTTTGGATCCGTATCGTTTACGACACCGACAACCAACATGTCGTGGAGCGTAAAGTCTTTCTTTGTCTGGTCGTGGAACACACGCGCCGCCTGGTCTTCGGACAGCATGTTTTCCGGATCGGTATCGATCACGATCCGCGGCAGCTGGCTCGCCGCCGCGGCAAAAGCGATCAGAACCAGCACCATCACCGTCTTTGGCCGGCGGATGGAGAAATCGACCATGGCGCTCAACAGTCGAAAGTGGAATTTCATGCGGGAACCTCTCCTTGGATTTTTCTCGATGAAT
>CBDVBZ010000190.1:0-5073 GCA_965372355.1 uncultured bacterium
CTGGGACCCGCCGAGGCGATCACCTTCTCGCGTAGCTTCGCACGCGCGCTAAGCACGCCGTAGTAGTGCGTGCCGTGCCGCCGGGGCGGAGGCACCAGGGCCGCCAGGCGCGAGAGGAGTTCCAGCGGGGAGAGCACAAGGGACGTCTCTTCGGAGGCGAGCGGACGAGTCAAGCGGTAGACCCAGGTATCGCCGTCCCACCGGTCGAGGCGCCCGGCGCTAAAAGGCGGGCGGGCTTAAGTAGCGGGCCAGGCGCTCCAGGCCACCCCGGTCCCATTCCGGGAGGCGTACTGAGCCGTCCATGGAGAAGCCGCCCGAGTGAGGCCAGGCGCGCATCATCTCCGCCGCCTCGGGATCGAGATACCCGTGACGCGCCAACCACTTGAGCACCCGGTGGCGGGTTTTCTCCCCGACCGCTTCGATATCAGCCGCTTCGAGAAGCGTGGCCTCATGAAAAAGCGCCTCTCCATTGGAGCCTTCGGAGAACACACCGTCTGTGACGATGCAATGGAAATGTATGTGGTGGTTTAGCGACGATCCAAAGTGGTGCACAAACGCCACCGCGCCGAAGCGGGAGTGATACGGGGCGCCGGGGCTCTTTTGCCGAAGAGTGGTCTCGAGGGCGCGCATGAAGATGCGGAGCACCGCTCCCACCGTCTCGGTCTCGTGTCGAAACACGTAGCGGTCCCGTTTCGGGACCGTGAGCACCCACTGGCGAACGGGGACTCTGGGAAGCACGTGGTCGGTGAGGTGGGCGGCCGTCTCGACCATGCGCCGCGTGTTGCACGAGGGACAGATCCCCCGGGTCCGGCAGGAAAACGCCACGAAGAAGTCATACCCGCAAGCGTTACACCGCGCCCGAGCAAAGCCATAAGACGGCACCCCACACTCGAGGTACTTGCGAAATGTTCCCTCGACATAACGTGGGACCGGGTCGATCTGTGCTCGCCCCTGGTGCGCCAGAGCGAGAAAGGTCTCCAGGTGTTCCCGGATAAGGCGGTGGAGAAGCGTTCGTTCCGGCCGCCGGGGACGATAGAGCGCCGGCGTCTGGAGACAGGCTGTGGATGCGAAGGGTGACGGCACGAATTCCCCGCCATGATGGCTCTGGCCATGGGAGGAATCGTAAACACTGATGGAGTGGGTCTCTACCGGGAGGAAAACGCGAGGTGAGATCCATCGCCGCACGGATGATAACGGAACGCGAAACGGCGATCAACCGTTGAGTTACTCTGAGCAAGGCGAGAAACAGGCGTGCAATCGCCCGTCACCGTGACAAACAGGAGCTTCAAGAGCGCCCGTTCATCGCGGGCTCGCTCGTGACCGTCGCCGGCTCGCGTCCCAGAAGACGGCGGACACGGATGTTTGCCTCGACGGCGTAGGAAAAGACCAGCGGGGTCACAAACAACGTGAAGATCGTAGAGAAGACCAGACCGCCGATGACCACCGAGCCCAACCCGCGGTAGAGCTCCGAGCCGGCGCCCGGCAGCACGACCAGGGGCAGCATCCCGAGTGTCGATGTCATCGTCGACATAAAAATCGGCCGTACGCGGATACGTACCGACTCCTTGACCGCCTCCCGGGGTCCCATGCCTTCCCGCATCAGATTCAGGGCCTGATACACAATGAGGATCGAGTTGTTGATCACCGTTCCCACCAGAATCACAAAACCCAGCATCGTCAGAATATCGAGCTGTTGCGAGCTGTCGAACATCTGGACAGTGCGTAAGCCCAGAACGCCGCCGAATGTGGCGAGCGGGACGGTAAACATGATAACCAGCGGATACAAAAAAGACTGAAAGAGCGAGGCCAACAAGAGATACGTGAGAAGGATCACCACGAGAAAATTGGTACGCAGCGCACCCCGGAGCCTCGACAGATCGTCCGCCGTACCGGTTTGATGAACATCGTACAATCCACCGATCTGCCCCTGGTCACGGAGCGGCTTGATGATCTGTTCGTCGATACGGGCGATGGCCTCTTCGAGCGGGATATCATCGGGCAGCGAGGTCTCGATGGATACGGCGCGCTGGCGCTCGACATGATTGATCTGCACGGGTCCCTGCCGCATGCGGACATCCGCGATATCGCCCAGAGTGATGATCTGGCCCGACGGCGTGGCGATCGGCAGCTGTTCGATGTTCTGTGTGTGCTCGCTCCAGTCGTCCCTTCCCTTGATAATCATGTCGATCTCTCGCCCGTCGTGAAAGTACTCACTGACCTTCATACCATCGACGAGCGAGTTGACCGTGACACCGATATCGGTCGCGCTAAAACCGATGTCGGCCGCGCGGGCGCGATCCGGGTAGATGCGCACCTCCGGATTGCCCAGATCCAGACCGGGTATCGGCCTGGACTGTGAACCGGGCAAGACCTGTCCGACCTGTCCGAACACCTGCCCCGCGATACCCAGAATCTTCGGGAGCTCAGGGCCGGTGATATCGATCTTTACCGAACGCGTGCCGGCAAAACCGCGGGCAAACAGCGACGCCTGGTTTGCGAACCCGAACGCACCGGGGATCGTAAAGAGAATACCGTTGGCGATCGGCAAGAGCTCTCGAACACGGCGGGGGTCGTTTGCGCGTAACCCCATAAATGCCTGCTGGCCCCACGCGATATAAAAGAAGTTGTCCACCCCACCTCCGGCGAGCTCGACGGACTCTTCTGCCGGCTTTTCCCAAAGATACTTGAGACGGTCTTCGATGCTCTGTCCGAGCTTGACCATTTCATCAAGGTTGTAACCGGGTGGCGGGAGCATAAACCCAAAAATGAAGTTCTGATCGCCATTGGGCAAATACTCGGAAGGTGGGAGCAAAAGTACTGTAAGGCCAACCGAGATCACCACAATCCCCACAATCGTCGCCAGCCGGCGAGTTGCCGTGGCGTTGACATAGTCGACGACGGTCGATACTCCCGATGCGAACCGAGTCAGAAAACCCCTCTTCTTGCCATCGCCGTTCTTGTGGATCTTGGATATGTTCAAAACCCTGGCCGACGCCGCCGGGATCACGGTGACCGAGACAATCAACGACACGGCGATGGCGCTCGAGATCGCGATCGCGATGTCGCGAAACAGCTGACCGGCCCGTTCCTGAATAAACACGATGGGGAGAAAAACGGCGACGGTTGTGAGCGTCGATGCCAGCACGGCTCCCCACACCTCGCGCGTACCGTCATTGGCGGCCTGCAGTCTGCTCTTGCCCATCTGCAGATGGCGATAGATGTTTTCGAGCACGACGATGGCGTTGTCGACCACCATCCCCACGGCGAACGCCATCCCGGCCAGCGATATCACGTTGATCGTCCGCCCAAAGAGATACATCGTCAGAAAGGTCGTGATGACCGAGATCGGTATCGCCAACCCGATCACGGAGATCGCCGACACCGACCGCAGAAACAGGAAAAGAACGGCGATCGCCAGAAACCCGCCGAGAAAAATGTTCTGAAAGACCTTGTCGACGGCCGAGCTGATATAGAGGGTCTCGCGGTAGATGTTCTCGATGACCACTCCGCGGGGCGCGAGGATCTCCTCGTTGACAACGGCCACCTGAGCCATCAAGGCTTCGGTGACCTCGAGAACGTTCGCCCCGATACGCCGCTGGACATTGAACGCGAGCGCCTCCTTGCCCTTGTGACGAACCGCCGCAAAGGGCTTCTGATAGGCGAGCGCCACATCGGCCACATCACCGACGCGAATGTTGACGCCGCCTCTGGTGGCGATAATGGTCTGCTCGATATCCTCGGGGCTCGTAAACCGGGATACCGTCCGGACGATATAGCGCCTCTTGCCCTCGCTGAAATCACCGCCGGAGATGTCACGGTTCTCCGACTGCAGCACCGTGCTCAGCTCTCCGATCATAATACCGGCCGAGGCGAGCAGCTCCGGATTGTATGTGATGTGGATCTCTCGCTCGAGCCCGCCGAATACGTTGACATTCGCCACGCCCTCGACGCGCTCCAGCCGGGGCACGACGACGTCCTCGATAAACGTCAACATGTGCGGGACGTATGCTTCGCCCTGGCTCTTGACGACGAACCAGGCGATCGAACGGTCAAAGCGGCTCGATGAGGATACGACCGGTCTATCGGCGTTTTCCGGATACGACCGCACCTCGTTCAACTTGTTCGTCACCCGGACGGTTGCCCCGGTGAGGTCGGTGCCAACGGCAAACTCCATCGAGACCGTGCCAAAACCGTCGTACGACTCCGACTCCATCTTCACGACACCCTCGACGGACTTGAGATAGTCCTCCTGTTCTTCGATGATCTCTCTCTCGATTTCTTCGGGAGACGCACCGACCCAGCGGGTCGTGACGTTCACCACGGGTCGATCCGTTTCGGGGACGAGCTGAACGGGGACCGCCGTCAGCGCCAGAAAACCGCCCATAAACGCGATCATCACACCGACGGCGACGGTGACCGGATAGCGTATCGATGACGTGACAAGACTCATGATGGAATTACCGCTGGCCTAACGGCAGCGTTAAATATGCCGGTTGGAAAAGGACAGGCAGACGTCCTTCGGACGCAGCCCTTCGAGGACAGGCTCAACCGGCATCAGCCACTGACTTCCGTGGCGGGTTCTTCACCATCCTCCCCGCCTGTTTTCTGACCGCCATCCGGCGTTTGGACCGGACTACCGGGGAAGATCCGTTCGTTGCCGCGAACGACGACGGGCATTCCTTCCGACAACCCCTCCCCGCTCACGGCGATCATGATGCCGTTGCTCGAGGAAGTGATCACGGAGATTGCCGCCGCCTTGCCCTCGACGATCGTGTAGACCATGGTTTGATCGCCCTGGCGAATGATCGCGTCCTTGGAGACGGCAAGACTCGTGAACCGGCCTTTGAGCGACACGGTCGCCCTCACCAACATCCCGCCGCCCAACCGGCCATCAGCGTTCTCGACCGACACGATCACGGGAAACGTGTGCGTGGTCTCCGATGCCTGAGGTGCAATTCCCGTTACCTTGCCGACGACCGGGGTTGTGGCATTGCCGGACACAGAGATCGATACCAGTGTGCCGATCTCGACCTGTCCAAAGTGTCGTTCCGGAAGATCCAGCGTCACCTTGAC
>CBDVBZ010000191.1:0-4958 GCA_965372355.1 uncultured bacterium
ACGGCCGCCGGGCGCCGGACAAAAAGCACAACAACCTTAACAACAATGGTTTAAGGTTGATCTGCTGTTACAGGGGTTGATTAATGTATATTTCTATAATATACATAGTATATGGCAGAAATACACAGATATGACCATTGGGAAGGGTTTGACTGGGACGAGGGTAATCTCTTCAAGAACTGGGAGAAACATCGTGTCTCGGGCTCCGAATGTGAGCAGGTGTTTTTCAATCGTCCGCTCGTGGCGGGACCGGACGAGACGCACTCCACACGGGAGCCGCGACAATTTGCGTTGGGTGTGACCGACGTGGGCCGACATCTATTTGTCGTCTTCACGATCAGGCGCAGGAAGATCCGCGGGATTGTCGCCCGAGACATGAACCGCCGGGAACGAAAGGTGTTCGATGAGTCGCAAAAAGAAAATTCCTAAATTCAAATCCGAGGACGTGGAACACGACTTCTGGATCAGAGAGGACTCGACGGAGCGCGTCGATTGGTCGCGGGCGCGGAGAGTGATACTTCCGAATCTCAAGCCATCGCTGAGGACCATTTCGCTCCGTTTGCCGGAGCTCATGTTGGCCGAGCTCAAGTTGCTGGCAAACAAACGCGACGTGCCTTACCAGTCGCTCATCAAGATATTCCTGGCTGAGCGCCTGGAGGAAGAGCTCGGTTCGAAGAAGAACTAGCGTTTAGCGACAACCCCGAGGTCGGTGTTCCCGAGGGTTCATTTCTTTGCGATCAGTGCCTTGAGTGCGACCTCATCGGGGTCGAGGAGCTCTTTTACACGTGCCGCATTCACACTCGCGACAATGATGCGGCCCACCTCGCTGTGCACGCTACCAAAGATCCCCATCGCCTGCATCCCCAAGCTCTGCGCCTGTGAATCCTCGGTCGGTGTCACGTAGTGGACCGACGAGGTCTTGTAGCGGTAAATCAGAAACAAATGTAGCAGGGTCATCAGGCGTTTCTTGCGATACGCATCGATGTGGTTGGTCTGGTCTCGGACCGAGAGGATGTTCGTGTTGCGGCGATCCTGTATGGTCGCGCAGACCATGTCCGCTACCCTGGCCCCCGCCTCATCGAATATGCCAAGCTCCAACAGCTCGGAGCCGGCGGTGTGCGGCCGCAGGGTGGCGTGAAGCGTCTCGGGTATCCCGTGATGCTCGGTCCACAAACCGAGCCATCCCTCGAGGACCTTGAGGGGCACCTCTGTCTGAACGAGATGCTGAGACTGCGTCGAGCCCTTGCCCATCGCCTTGGTCGTCGCCGTGCGTCCGGAGGACGCCATGAGCGCGCCGTCGAGACGCGGACCTCCCACGTAGCTCTGCGGTGTCTTGTACGGTGAATTCAAGAGCCTGAGTTTGCGCTGCACGCGGGCCAGCGCCAGCATCCCGTCCTCGCGAAGCGCCGTCGCAAACTCTTCCGACGCCAGCCCATCGATCTGATGGCCTCCGTATGTAATGAAGTTGAACGTGTACCCGAGCTTGCCCAACTCGCCGGGGAATGCCCGCATCTGGTCATCGCTCATCCCGGTCGTGTCCCAGTTGAACGAGGGGGAGAGGTTGTAGGCGAGCATCTTGTCCGGATACTCTGCGTGGATGGCCTCGGCGAAGACCTTCGCGTCTTCCAGATCGGCCGTCTTGGTCTCCATCCACAGGATATCCGCGAAAGGCGCGGACGCGAGCGACCCGACGATCGCGTACTCGATGCCACCCTGAACCTGGTAGTAACCCTCGGGCGTTCTCGGGAGCTCGCAGTCCCACGTCGGGCTCACACCCATGCTCCTGGCTTTGGTCTGCGCTTCCTCGAGCGAGACCCCCCTGGCCCAGGTGAGCCACGGCTCGACCGTCAGGTCGTACTCCCTGCCCTCGCCCAGGCCGAACGTCATGGCATCGGCGACGGCCTCGCTGTAGGTTTTGAGTCCCGCTTCCATCTGCCATATGTCGAGGAGCACCGTGGAGAGCTTGTCGAGCTCGGCCTCGATGTCCTTCTCGTCACCGTGCCGGATCGTCTGGACGGCGTCGTCGATCTCCGACATCACGCCCGCCTGTTCCAACCAGGCGTTCGCGCATTCGTAGGATTCGTTCGATATCTGGTAGAGCAGGTGACCGTTGATTTCCTTGATGCCCCGCTCGTTGAGCAGTCTGAGCAACGCGAGAAAGACGAGTTTGTAAGCGGGCACATCCATCGTCGTCGCGCCGATAATGAACGGGTGATCGCGCTCATCGATTTTGCCATCGAGAAATGTTGCCGCCTCGGCGTCCGTGCGGGCGACGATGATGCCCGGCACCTTCATGATGTCGAGCTGAAACCTCGCAGCGTTCAAACGCTTGTTCTGTTCGTTACGCGGTACGAGGACCTTGCCACCCTGATGGCCGCATTTCTTGACACCCGGTTTCTGGTCTTCGATGTGGTAGCCGGGGACACCCGCCTCGACGAATCGGCGGACGAGGTTGGCGACGTGGGCCTCACCGCCGTGACCGGTATCGGCATCCGCGATGATAAAGGGCCGGTAATCGACGCGCGGCACGCGCTTTCGTTCCACCTCATTCATCCGCGCCCGGACGAAATGCTGGTTTCGATCTTGCGCGAGCAGTGCTCGCACGACACCCGCGGCCTCATCGGGCACCTGCCCCAGGGGATAGCTGGCGAGATCCGGTCCCGGATCCTCCACCTTGGAGCCTTTCGCCGATGTCGCCCAGCCACCAATGTAGATACCCTCGATGCCGGCGCGTTTCATCATGACCGCCTGGCCCGGCGAATAAGGGCCAAACGTCGTGATATGTTTCTTCTGTTTGAAAAGCTCGCGAAGACGAGCGTGGAACTGCTCGGCTGCCTCTCTTGCAATGGTGTAATCGTTAGTGATCGTTCCGCGTTGCTCGGCGACCTGCCGCGGCGTGTAGAGACGCGTGATCCCCTTGAAGCGAGGGCTCTTAAAATACCGCGCCGTCTCGGCGATATCGTCCGCGAGAAGCTCGGCGCCGGTCTCGGCCACGAGCGTTGGCGCCACATCGCCTTCGAAATCGAGATTTTCCGTGATGCGATGGCCGTAGTGTTTGAAGGCTGTCATATAGAGACGAATCCGTTCCTGGGCAACGCGCAGGTCGTGGTTGTTGAGGTTGATATTGAGGAGGTCGATGTACCAGGGTCCCTTGGTGCCGTCCAGAACGTAGATCTCGGCGATCTCACGTGCAATCGGCAGCGTCGTGGGTTTGGAACGGTGGTGAACATCCTTGTCTTTTGCGAGGAGCAGTTTTTTGTACTCGCTTCGCAGAAGCTTCTGAAAGACGGAAGACGTAAAGACATCACCCTCGCGCATTCCGGTTTCCGGATCGCCCTCGGTGAGCGGCGCCCGTTTGTGGAGCCATTCCCACAGGATGCTCAACCGGATCTCTCCGGTCGCCATGTCTTCCATTAGATAGAGGACATCGTCATTATCAAAGAAGTCGGCCGGTTTTAGCGCCGCCGCCTGGAAACCCTGACCGAATGCGTTCCCATACTGGAGCGCGACGCTCAAGAGGTTGCGGGCGCCCCGGATCGTCCTCGGTGCCTCCTCGAGCAGCAGAAGCCCATCCGCATCCTCATCGGTGTAGGTCAACGGCGGGAAGTTGCGTCCAAGCTGATTGACCTCGTCGACCTTTTCCCAGACCGGCCGGACGATGTGAACCATTTTCCAGTGCGCCACCCACTTGCCGCTGGCGCCTTCTTTCTGTTCGCGCTCGGCGCCGGCAACGGCCTTTTCCATACTGTCGGCGACACCCTTCTTCGAGCCGACGGGAATGTTGGGCTCCATCCCGCCCTGCCACAGAGCGAAGTTGCCGTTTTTGTCGGGTGTGTTGACGGCGCGGCGTACGCGGCCCTCGTACATCCGCATATAGCCGTACGTCATGACGATGGACTCGATGTTCGGGTTGACGAATGTCGGGTCCCACGCCATGGCGTCGGACACACTATTGATGTAGTCCCACCGTCCCGTGTTAAAACCCACGAAGTGCAGACCCAAAGCGGCGCGGATCTCCGCCAGCTGGAACGTCGCCTCGAGCTGCTCGACCAGCACATATACCTTGATCGTCCCGTTCGGCAGACCGAGGTGTTCCTCGAGCGCCGACATCATGTCATTCCAAAGCGCCGCCTCTTCCGCGGTCTGAATCTTGGGCAGATAGAGAACGATCGATGATTTTCTTTTCTTTAGCTCCTTGTAGTTGTTGACGACGAACAGGGTCATATCGACGATCGATGCCGCAAACCCCCGGCCGTCCTCGAGACGCACGTGCCGGTCATCGAGATGCAACCCGCGGGCACGAAAGAGAATCGTCGTGAAGTTTAGCTGCTTCTCCCAGTCGTCGATGATCTCCTTGCCAAAGAACCCCTTCCCCCATTTGTTCATTTCCTTCGTGACCTTTTCCGCCACCTTCATAAAGATGTCGTCTCTTCGGATCGCCAGCTTGAGGTTCCTCTGGTTTTCCAGGGACATCGTAGAGATCTGGCCCAGGGCGTCTTCGCCATCGAACATCCACCCGTCGGCGCCGGAGAGGAGCGCGTAGGCCACGTTGCGGATGCTCTTTCTTGTCGGTGAGTTGGGTTTGGCGCCGGGGCCGGTGCCCTGGATCCACTGACGCTGGAGATCTTTGGGGATCTCGGAGCCGACGAACTTGCCGTCCCTGGCACTCTTGACCGTAATGTTGGTGCGCGGGATGGAGTTTTTTGGATTGAGGAATGCGATTCGCTGTTTGTTCCGGGCGCGCTCGGTTCTGCGGTGGATGCGGGCGACCATGAGGACGTTTCGGTCCTCGTTGAAGTGGGCCAGCGCCTCCAGCGCGTCCATGGTCTCCGGTGTGTATATGTCGGAGTAGGCTTCTTTTAGCCCCTCGCGTACCTCGAGTGTTTCCGTTGTCGTGACCGTTGTGGAGCGGTCGTCTCCACGCTGAGCGCTACTCATTCTGGGTCTCCTTGTTCTTG
>CBDVBZ010000192.1:0-4864 GCA_965372355.1 uncultured bacterium
TCATGGCCGCGGGCATCCGTCCCGAAATCCGCGTAGCTCCCACCTCCCCAACCCGAATCTCCGTAGTGCACGGCATCGGCGGATGAGATGAGACAGATATCCCGACCGAGACGCAGCCCCTTCTCCTTTGAGATCTCCGCCAGAACGCGCGCAAGATCGGCGGCCAGCCGATCCATGACATCCCACTGCATATACGGGATGAGAATGGATACGATCTCGACATCGCGGTTGTACGCCTGGAGAAACGGCACGATGGCTTCGACGGAGTGTTCCACGATCTGCATGTCGTTGCTGACGATATAGTCCTCCCGCCGCAGCCGCTCGATGATTTGCTCGCGGAGCGGCGATACGGTTACGGGGCCGTAAGGGCCACGCCATGTCTCGAAGGCA
This sequence comes from uncultured bacterium, assembly GCA_965372355.1. Lineage (GTDB taxonomy): Bacteria > Krumholzibacteriota > Krumholzibacteriia > WVZY01 > WVZY01 > CBDVBZ01. Next base: position 391 of record CBDVBZ010000192.1, read on the forward strand.
TCAAAGACCAGGACGTCCTTGCAGTCAAACACTCTCGCCTTGTGAAACACGCCGAAGAGAATGACCGTCCTTGCTCGAACACGCTCGAGCAGAAGGGGGTACAAACGGCCTGCATAGTAGTAATCGTCATGCGGACAGACACCGGCGACAAACGACGTCTTGTCATTCCACCCGTGGTCTTTATCGAGGATCGTTCTCTGCGTCGCCGCGAGCTTTTTGCACTGGTCGAGCACCTCATCCATTTGAGCGGCCGTTGTGACAAAACCCACGGTATCCATCTGGCCGCGCTGATTCTTGTCGGGGTCGGGTTTGATACCCACGCGATCGAGCAGTTGCTGTACGGTTGGATCTCCGGCGAGCGCCGGTGTCGCGAGGAATGTCAGCACCAGCAATATGTGGAACCCGGTTTTGAACACGGTCTCGCCACCAAACCGGCGATCATGATAGCAACTGGGCAGAAATCGCAAAAGCACGTCTCGTCCCTCTTTTCGTGGTGTATCCAATCAAAACACCAAATTCGGTAGAAGTCAAACGCGCGCCCAACTCAGCGCGAGACAAAGACATAGGCGCGATGGCGCACAGCCCCTCCCTTCCGGGTCACAAAAGAGTGCCTTGCGCACGAGGCTCTTCCGCATTAGACTTCCCCCTTACACCCAAACCTCAGACCCAGTGAAGGGAGATTTACGAACATGAAGACACTCAGAATCACGCTCGTGCTGGTCGCTGTGGCGGCTGTGGTGTTTGCAGGCGTAGCGGCGGCGAACTGCGGCGCGTGCGGTGCCGGCAAGGGCCACAGTGCCTGCAAGGCCAAAGCCGATTGCCCGGGCTACGACACAAAGGCCATGACATCGTTCGAGGCCAAAGTTGTGAGCATCGATAAGGAGAAGTGCGAGGGCTGCAAGATGACGTATGTCGAGCTCGTCGTCAAAACGGACGACGAGAAGGTCACGGTTCGGCTCGGTCCGGCCTGGTACTTCGACAACCAGGACGATGTCCTAAAGAAAGACGATGTCGTCAAGATCTACGCATCGAAGGTCAAGCACGGTGACGACGACATGCTTGTCGCAGGCAAGATCGTCAAGGGTGACGATGTGTTGATGCTGCGCGACGAGGAAGGGCTGCCGGTGTGGATGGGTTGGAGGCGTGGCAAGGTGTAAGACGCTTTAGCTTCGTGGTCTCACAATAACAACGGGCCCTGTCTTGATCGACAGGGCCCGTCTTTTTTTGCTGTGCGCGTCACAACGCGACTCGAAGATTTCGTCCAAAAGGGTGTTTTGGAAAAGCAGACGTGGCACTTTACGACAGCGACTAGTCGAGGTCAATCCCCTTGACCACATAACCACCTGAGCGTTTGTCGGGTTCGAGCTCCACCAACCCGCGCCGCTGGGCTTCCTCCAGAAGCTTGCTAAACGCGGGGAACCCGTAGTAGGACTCGTTGAACCCCGGCTTGCGGCGTTTCAAGGCCTGTTTGACCATCGAGCCCCAGATGGTCTCTTCCTCTCCACGCTCCTCGACCAGCATATAGAAGGTCTCGACGATGAGGTCGAGCGCTTCCTGAACGCGTTCTTCGTCACTTTTCTTTGTTGTTCGCCGGGTGGTGGTTTTCTTCTTGTTCGCCGGGCGCGCGCTGGTGCCACGGCGTTTTTCCCGCTTGCGGACGAGATCGTCATAGAAGATGAACTCGTCGCAGTTGGAGGTCAGCAGATCGGAGGTCGAGTTCTTGACCCCGACACCGATGACGACCTTGTCGTTTTCGCGAAGCTTGCTCACCAGGGGTGAAAAGTCCGAGTCCCCGGAGAGAATGACAAACGTATCGACATGCGGCTTGGTATAACAAAGGTCAAGGGCATCGACGACCATGCGGATGTCGGCGGAGTTCTTTCCCGACTGGAGTACGTGCGGGATCTCGATCAGCTCGAATGCCGCCTCGTGCATCGCCGGCTTGAGTTCCTTGTAGTGTTCCCAGTCACAGTACGCCTTTTTGACGACGATACTGCCCTTGAGCAACAGGCGCTCGAGGACCTTGTTGACATCGAAGGCCGCGTATTTGGACTTGCGGACACCGATCGCGATGTTCTCGAAATCGCAGAATACCGCGAGATTCACGGTGTCGGAAGGTCTTGCCATTTGAGGCTCCGTTCGATAGAATTACTTTACGCCGGTTGGGACCCTTCCAGGACAGGCTGACAGCCTCTGCGGTCGTAGCCCTTCCAGAACAGGCTCAATCGGCATTATGTTGAACGCCTGTCGGCGCCATGTTGGTGCGCCTATCGGCGCCATGTTTCAATACACCGCGATTATGCGGGTTGGGTGCCCAGGCCGTCAATGAAGTCCTGCCCTGCGGAACACCACCGTCATCCTGTAACTGGCGTTAGGGGACGGGGTTAGACTTTACTCTTCCAAATTCAGGATTGGATCACCCGGGATCGACGCTTTATGGAAAATCGCCGAATCGCGCATTACGACATAACCGACAAGATCGGTGCCGGTGGCATGGGTGAGGTGTACCGCGCGCGTGACAGCAAGCTTGGGCGCGACGTCGCGCTGAAGTTTCTGCCCGACGCGTTCGCAACGGATGCCGAGCGGCTCGGCCGGTTCGAGCGCGAGGCCAAGCTTCTCGCCTCTCTCAATCATCCGAATATCGCCGCGATCTATGGTATCGAGAGTGACAATGGCAAACAGATGCTCGTTCTCGAGCTCGTCGAGGGCGAGGATCTCTCCGAGCGGGTCTCTCACGGCGCCCTCCCGGTGGACGAGGCGCTCGCGATCGCGCATCAGGTAACGTTTGCGCTGGAAGCGGCACACGAGCAAGGCGTGATCCACCGCGATCTCAAGCCGGCGAATATCAAGGTTACGGCTTCCGGGGCCGTCAAGGTACTCGACTTTGGTCTGGCCAAGGCGCTCGACAACGATTCTGCCGACTCGGATCTTTCCAAGTCGCCCACGCTTCTGGCGGGCAGCTCACCGACGATGCAGGGCGTCATCCTCGGTACCCCAGGCTACATGAGCCCTGAGCAGGCGCGCGGCAAGCCGGTGGACAAACGTGCTGACATCTTTGCATTCGGGTGCGTGCTCTTTGAGATGCTCACCGGGGATCAGGCCTTCAAGGGCGAAACACTTTCCGACACGCTTGCTTCAGTACTCGTACGCGAGCCCGATCTAAACCGGCTGCCCAATTCGACACCACACGCGCTGCGGCGTTTGCTGAAACGCTGTCTCGAAAAGGATGTTATGCAGCGCCTGCGCGACATCGGTGAGGCGCGGATCATGATCGATGCGATTCGCAGCGGCAAGACCGATGAGCCCTCGACGGGCGCCGCGGCCGTCGGGCCACAGGGCGGCGGCGTAAGAGCGTGGGTCCCGTGGGTGCTTGCCGGAGTGTTTGCGATTGCGGCGGTGGCATCGTGGGTGCTCAAACCAAGTGACAACGTTGAGATTGGGGCACCGCCTCTTATTCGAGCCGAGATCTCCGCTCCACCCGATGCGCCATTTGAGCTGAGCTCGATCCATCCCGGACCCGCCACCCTGTCACCGGACGGCCTGCACGTCACTTTCTCCGCGCGCGCGGCAGACGGACGCGACCTGCTGTGGGTGCGCTCGCTCACCGACGAAGCGGCCCGTCCCCTCGCGGGCACCGACGGCGCCGGCTACCCGTTCTGGTCTCCGGACGGCAGAACCATCGGGTTCTTCGCGCGGGGCAATCTCAAGAAGGTCGACATCACCGGTGCGCCGCCATTCACGATCTGCCAGGCGCGTGTCGGCAAGGGAGGCTCGTGGAACGCCGACAACGTGATCGTTTTCGCGCCGACGTTCAACGGGCCCATCCACCGCGTGAGAGCCGCGGGAGGGCAGTCCGACACGGTCACCGCGCTCAACCGCGGAGCGAGCGAGAACTCACACCGGTTTCCCAGCTTCTTGCCGGATGGCAACCACTTTATCTACTTCGTCCGTACCTCAGCGCAGGGACAGAACGAGAGCAGCATCTGGCTGAGCGCGCTGGACGGAAGCGTCAACAAGCGATTGTTCACCTGCCGCTCGCAGGCCGAATACGCGTCGGGGCACATTCTCTACGTACGCGATGGCACGTTGATGGCGCACCCGTTCGATGTGGGCACGCTCGATTTCGCCGGTGACCCTTTTGTGATCGCGACACCGATCAAGTTTCTGGCGCCGGCGTCGCGCGGCATCTTCTCGGCATCCGACACCGGTGAGCTGGTTTTTCTCAAGGGTGCCGAAGACCCAGGCTCGCGCCTGGTGTGGCTCAACAGGGAAGGCCAGGAGATCGACCAGTTGGGCGACCGCGCCGACTACGACTATCCCAGAATCTCTCCGGACGGAAAGAGTGTGGCCGTCGAGGTTGTCGATCCGCAGACCGCCGCCGTGGATCTGTGGATCTTTGACGTCGAGCGTGGTATCCGCTCGCGATTCACATTCGGCCCGGCCACAATGAGCAGCCTGCCGACATGGTCGCCGG
>CBDVBZ010000193.1:0-4781 GCA_965372355.1 uncultured bacterium
TGGCAGCCGATTTGCTACGTACCACAGCGCGGGATCATTTCTTTACACGGGAGGCGGCATCATGCTCAAAAAGCGGGTGTCCAGATATGCGATCGTTGCGGTGGCGATCGCCGGCGCCGGATCCCTGCTCGGCTGCGGCTCCGGCTACCACAGGTCCACGGGGGAGACAGACGACGCGTATCCCACCGCGCAGGAGAAGACGACGGGGCAGGAGATCGCCGGTGAGGTGATCCAGCCGATACACGACGACACCCGCCCGGCGCCGGAAGGTGACGCCATGCGCGACACCGAGGCCTGGCTGGAAGAGTTGGAATCCACACGCATCGAGCGAATCCAACGCGCCCCGAAACGCAGAGCCGGTGATCGGGTCTACGTGGCGCTCCACGATCTAGAGATCGGTGATCGACTCAACCTAGAAACACGCGCGGGAGACACACTGGGCGAGCGTTTTCGGAGCGAGCTCGAACGGGACCGTGTGATCGTGCTGGTCAGCGACGTCGATTTGCAGATGAGCGACCGGATCGCGACGGCCAATGTCGCGGCGGGTATGAGTCCAAACCGCTCGCCGGTCGCCGATGTGAGTGTCAGGTCCAGAGCCTACGTCGAGGACACGGTTGGATCGAACGATCGAGAGTGGGATATGGTCGTCGTTCTCGAAGCGACGATCACGTCGAACTTCCTGCCGGCAGAATACACGGTCAAGGAGCGGGGGAGTATCCTCGGGGACACCGGCCTGTCCCGGCGTTTCGCCGGCAAGGTCAAACGCGTCGTCAAGGAGGCAATTTGTCCGACATTGCCGGCCGATCGCAACCTCTAACCCCGTTGCGCCGGCAGGCATACCCGTGCGAGGCGGGAAAGGGCGAGCCGACGCAGTTCCTTGCCTGGAAAAAACGGATGTGTCTGACCCACCGGGACGTTTCCCCAAAAAGGGGGCGTCCCATTTCTATTGAAAAATCAGCGACCCTATGGTATAATGCCGCGCTCGGCGTGGCAAGCCACCAGAGTCTGTCCAACCTTGAGGGGGCGTTTCCAACCAGAAGGGAGGACATTCGGAGGGAATCAAGGAGGTCAATCATGAGTAAATTCACAGGCAGTGTTGCGTTGCTTGTGCTGTTGGGGTCGTTGTGTGTCCCGTCATCGGCTGACGCCGCGGGGCGTATCGCAGTCTATTTTGATGTGAATGGCACGGAGAGAGCGATGAGTTCCCCGGGCGCGGGCCAGCTTTCGACGATTTTTATCTATGGCGAAGATTTTGATGCGGATTTTCTTACCGGTGTCCAGTATTCGATTGACTACGGTCCGCATCTGACGTTCCTTGTCGATATCGGGCTGCCGGCCGTGTATATCGGCACGTCGGCAACCGGGATCTCCATGGGTTTCGGCACCGCACCAAAGCCAGGTGAACGCTTTCTGATTCACCTCGCTCTCGTACAGTGGAACACCGACTGCGCCACGACGTTCAATGGAGACATCGTGACGGGTCCACATCCCCAGTTTCCCGATCCAACGCCGATCGTCACCCGTTATCCGGATCAGGCGGTCATGAGCGCCAACGGAACTCGCTCACAGACCTGCCAGCTCGTAGAAATGGATATCGCCCCCTTCATCTGTCCCAACGTGTTCTCCAGCGCCTTGTGGAATCCCACGCCGGATGTCCTCGGCAAACTCCGAAAGGGCGCGTGGCTGGCGGTTGCGATTCTCGGCAGCGATTGGATGGACATAAACGCGATCGACAGATCATCCCTTCTTCTGGAAGGCGTGTCTGAGATGCCTTCGCCGACGGCGGTCGGACGCGATCTCGGACGTGCGGATGGGGCAAATTACTGCGGGTGTGTACGCGGCTTTCCGGGAGCGGCTTCGAGCGAGCGCACGCCTGTGTTGACGGGCGACGAAGAGATGATGCGTCTGCTCCGCCAGGACCAGCCCACGGATGGCCGCGACGATATGGTGCTGTTCTTCGACAGCCAGGAACTCGCGCAGGCAATCTCCCTGGGCCCGCCCAACGTGGGCTCTGAGATCGAGCTGACACTGACGGGTGTCTACGACGATGGTATGCCGTTCGAGGCCACTGGGTGCGTCATGATCGTTGCTCCCGCTGATCTGGGCCGGGCTGATGTTCCCTCCGGAGAGGCGGTCAGCCTCGGTTATCCCACTCCGAATCCCTTTAACCCGGTCACTCGCATCAGCTATTCGCTCTCATCGAACCGGCACGTCCGTCTCGCCGTCTACGACGTTGCGGGGCGTCTGGTCGAGGATCTCGTAAACGAGACCCGGTCCCCCGGCGAGTATGTCGTCGAGTGGGATGCCGGGAGGCTGGCGAGCGGTGTATACTTCTATCGGCTGCAGACGGGGGGCGAGATGATCGTCCGCCGGGCAACGCTCCTCAAGTGATCTGATTTTAGATATTTACGTGGCCACTTGAATTGAGGCGTCCCAGGATGACGGGGCGCCTCTTTTTTTGGCGGGCCGCCGGGGTCCTCTAAGTGGTTTTCGTGGTTGACATTTGCCCCGTCCGTATGGTACGATCAGGGCCTATAGCAAACTGTTTGCAGCCTTGTTTTCGCAGAGCTACCAGACCCTGAAAACCAGCTTTTGGTGACTTCGCGCGCGCGTAGAGAAATCCTGCGGGATTTCAGTCCATGGCCCCTATGGACCGTCCTTGAGGAGGAGAGATATGAAGAGATTTACCTGTAGCCTTGTACTGCTTGCGCTACTTGGCTTGGGTTTGATGCCGACAGCAGCGAGCGCTGAGGGTCGACTTGCGGTGTATTTCGACGTAGACGGCACGCAGCGGGGTGCATACTCCACTGGAGCCGGTCAGCTGCAGTTGCTCTATGTCTACGGCGAGGGATTCGATGGCGAGTTCGTCACCGGTGTCCAGTACATGATCGACTACGGTCCGGATCTGGATTTCATCGTGGACGTTGGCTTGCCAGCGGTGTATATCGGCACCTCGGCAACCGGGATCTCGATGGGCTTTGGTATGGCCCCGAAACCCGGCGAGAGATTCCTGATTCATATGGTGTTTTGTAGCTGGAGCACGGACTGCTTCGACTCGATAAACAACGATATCAGGGTGCTTCCGCACCCGCAGTTTAGCGATGAGACGCCGATCGCGACGGTGTTCCCTGGGCAGGATATCGTCCAGGCAGAGGGAACGCGCTCGTGGACTTGTTATTCGATGGAGCTGGATATCCAGCCGGGTACTTGTCCCAATCCGGTCAACGTCGTGATGTTTGACTGGTATTTGGACGAGAAGGGCGCAAAGAGTGTTCTTCCCGCGGCGATTCTTGGAAGTGAAACGATCGACGTGACGGAGATCGATGTATCGACCGTCCTCCTCGAGGGCATTCCACCGGCGAGGCATGAGTACGAGGACGTGGGTGCGCCGGACGGCAGGGCGGACTGTGTCTGCAACGAGAATGTCGACGGGTATATGGACCTTACGATGAAGTTCAATCGGCAGCAGCTTGCAGGAGCCATTCTGGCTATGGACTTGGGTGATAAGCAAGTCGGTGATGAGCTCACGTTGACGGCGACCGGTATGTTGCTGGACGGGACACCGTTCGAGGTGACCGACTGCATCACGCTTGCCGGGGGGGCAGAGACCAAGGTCAGACCGACCGACGACGAGGACGGTGCCGCCGGGCTGGGATTTCCCACACCGAACCCGTTCAACCCGGTGACGCGTATCAGCTACAACGTGCCGACGACGCAGCACGTGCGTATCGCGATCTACGATGTGGCGGGCCGTTTGGTCGAGGATCTCGTGAACGAGACCAAGGCCCCCGGCGAGCATATCGCCGAGTGGGATGCGGGAAGATTGCCGAGCGGTGTGTACTTCTACCGTATGCAGACGGGAAACAGCACGATCGTTCGGAGAGCCACGTTGCTCAAGTAGGACGCCAATCCATCTGGCGAGGGTGTTTATCGATAGAGGCGCTCACCTTATGGTGAGCGCCTCGTCTTTGGTACGCCCGGCATGGGCACTGTCTTGGAGGTGCAAGTCCTCCCCTGAGCAGGTCACAGCGAAGGAAGGGAAGCGCAGGGGTGGGAGGGTGACCGCGGGCGGTCTACCCGTCGGTTTTTGCCTCGGCGGCCTTCTTGAGTTTGTCGTTCGCGTATATGGCGACCTCGACGCGCCGGTTCAACCGGCGGCCGTCGGGGGTGTCGTTGCTTGCGATGGGTTGCTCCTCTCCGTAGCCCATGATCGTGAAGCGGGTCTCTCTCACGTTACTGATGGCGAGATAGTTCGCCACAGACTGGGCACGGTTGCGCGAGAGGTCCAGGTTGTACTCCTCAGACCCCGTGGCGTCCGTGTGACCCTCGAGCAGGATGTCGGTATCCTCGTACTTGTTGAGAATCGTCGAGAGATTCGCCAGCTCTTCCTTGCTCCTCGTCCTGAGCGCCGCCTTGTCCACATCGAACAGCAGCCCCGAGTCGAACGTGATCTTGATGCCCTCGCCGACACGCTCGACACGTGCCCCCTCGAGATCGCGTTCCATCTCGGCAGCCTGCTTGTCCATGTAGTTGCCGATATACGCTCCCGCGGCTCCTCCGACGACGGCGCCCAGAATGGCTCCGACCGCCGTGTTTCCTGACTGATGACCGATCGCGGCACCGACAGCGGCACCCGCTGCGGCCCCGGTAGCCGCGCCCTTCTGTTTGCGGCTCCACGACGAGCAACCGAGATTGACCACTACCGCTGCCAACAGCACGAAAATCGTGAGCTTCCGTGTCATTTCTTATCTCCTTCCGGTGTGTTCGAATCGCAGCGAGCG
>CBDVBZ010000194.1:0-4731 GCA_965372355.1 uncultured bacterium
AACCGCCAGCGATCAGGATCCGACCGGCAATCGTGCCCTCGAGGTTGTCGATGCAATCGCCGGCCGCGGCGATCCCCCGCCGGAGTACGCCAGCGCAGCCGGCGATAGCCTGGAATGGGTCACGGCCTCGGACGGTGTGTTCGAAGATCTCGTCGAGATCAAGTGGTCCCCGGTAGACCTGGACGCCATCATTTACAAGATCCACCGCGACAATGTGTTGATATCGGTCGCATCGAGCCAGGACTCCGTATATAACGATATGAGTGGCGACCGGGGAGTGAACTACAACTACTGCGTCGTGGTTCAAGACATGTCCGGCGGTGAAGGCACGCCGATGTGCGACACCGGCAGCCGAATCATACGAGCCCCCGAACACCTCGAAGCCTCGGATGGCCAGTTTGCGGACTCATTTTGCGCTTCGTCTATCCGTTCTATAAGATCGTCTATCGGCCGACAAACGATCGCGTCTCCTGAACCAGCGAGGTCCGCGATCTCCCGGAGACCGATCCGGCAGCATCCGCCAATACCACGCGCGCCGACGTCCAACCACGCGCGCACTGACTTCGCCCACCCGGGGGTCTGAGGAGCGCCGCCCCGCGTCTTCGTTGCGGCGTCGTATTTCTCACCGAGGTTGGGATAGGCGATGATCGGTCCGGCGGTCACGCGCCGCGCTTCGGCAATCAGCGACGGGATGTATCGCGGCGAACCGGCTGTGGCCGATACGTCCCCTCTGCAACTCCTCTTCTAACTCATCGAGGAACTGCTCCACACCCTCCTGCTCGATCATATCGATGGTCACTTGTACAATCACATCCCGTCGATGATTCCGTTCATCGTAGCGCTGGGCCGCATCGCTGCGGCGCACTTCTTGTCATCCGGGCGATAGTAGCCTCCGATGTCCGCGCCCTTCCCCTGCGCCGCCAGCATCTCCTCGGTGATCTTGCCCTCGCTCTCCGCCAACGCCGCCGCCACGGGCGCGAAGCGCGCCTTCAGCTCGGCGTCTTCGTCTTGTGCGGCGAGTGATTGGGCCCACGCTAGCGCGAGATAAAAGGTGGAGCCGCGGTTGTCGATCTCGTTCACCTTGCGCGACGGATAGCGGGCGTCTTCGAGGTACTGGCCGATGGCCTCGTCCAGAGTCCTGGCCAGTAGTGCCGCTCGGGCGCTCCCGGTGTTCTTCGCGACCTGCTCCAGGGAAGGCACGAGCGCGCAGTACTCGCCGAGCGAGTCCCAACGGAGGTGGCCTTCGCTCAAGAACTGCTGCACGTGCTTGGGTGCCGAGCCGCCGGCTCCGGTCTCGAAGAGACCGCCGCCTCTGAGAAGAGGAACGATGGAGAGCATACGGGCGCTCGTGCCCAATTCTATAATCGGGAAGAGGTCGGTGAGGTAGTCACGCAGCACGTTGCCGGTGATGGAAATGGTGTTCTCGCCGCGGCGGATGCGCTTGAGCGAAAACTTCATCGCGTCGACCGGCTTCTTGACGTGGATCTCCAGGCCCTCGGTGTCGTGCTCGGGCAGGTAGGCTTCCACTTTCTGGATGATCTGCGCGTCGTGGCCGCGATTCGGGTCGAGCCAGAAGACCGCGGGGGCTCCGGTGGCCCGCGCGCGCGTGACACCCAACTTCACCCAGTCGCGGATGGCTTCGTCCTTGGCCTGGCACATGCGGAAGATATCGCCGGGCTCCACGCTCTGCTCGAGCAGCATCGTGCCGACGGCGTCGACCACGCGGATCGTGCCCTCGCCGGGCGCGGTGAAGGTCTTGTCGTGGGAACCGTACTCCTCGGCCTTCTTGGCCATGAGCCCCACGTTGGCCACGCTGCCCATGGTCGCGGGATCGAATTGCCCGTGCTGCTTGCAGTCCTCCACCACCGCCTGGTAGATGGTCGCGTAGCAACGGTCGGGAACCATGGCGACGGTGTCCTCGAGCGCATCATCCTTGTTCCACATCTTGCCGCCGTCGCGGATCACTACCGGCATGGACGCGTCGACGATCACGTCGTTGGGCACGTGCAGGTTGGTCTTGCCCTTGCGCGAGTCAACCATGGCCAGCGCGGGACCGCTCTGGTAACAGGCGGCGATATCGGCCTCGATCTCGGCCTTCTTGTCCGCGGGCAGGCGGTCGAGCTTGTCGAGTACATCGGCCAGTCCGTTGTTCACATTGGCGCCAATCTCGCCGAGCGCGTCGGCGTGCTTCTCCAAGGCGTCGGCGAAATAAACCGAGACGCAATGTCCGAACATGATGGGGTCGGATACTTTCATCATGGTGCACTTGAGGTGTAGCGAGAGTAGCGCGTCGTCCGCTTTGGCCGCGGCCATCTGCTCGCCGAAGAAAGCGCGCAGGGCAGCCACGTTCATCACCGAGCAATCGATAACCTCGCCTTCCAGCAGCGAGATCTTTTCCTTCAGCACGGTCACCGCGCCGGCTGCGTCCGCGAACTCGATGCGCACGTCCGTTGCGGCGCCCACGGTTGTCGACTTCTCGCTACCGTAGAAATCCTTGTCGCTCATGTGGGCGACGCGCGTCACCGAACCGGACTGAGGCCAATCTTTCATCATCTTATGGGGATGCTTCTGCGCGAATTTTTTCACCGACACCGCGGGCCGCCGATCCGAATTGCCCTCGCGCAGCACCGGGTTCACCGCCGAGCCCAGGACCACGGCGAAGCGGGCTTGCAGGGCGCGCTCCTCGTCGGTGGACGGCTCTTCGGGGTAGTCGGGTATGTCGTAGCCCTTGCTCTTCAACTCCGCGATGGCATCCTGCAGCTGCGGGATCGAAGCGCTGATGTTGGGTAGCTTGATGATGTTGGCGGCCGGAGTCCTGGCCAGCTCACCCAGGCGGCTCAGCTCGTCGGGGATCTTCTGATCGTCGCGAAGCCGGTCGGGGAAGTTGGCGATAATGCGTCCAGCGAGGGAGATGTCCGCCGTCTCGATCTCGACGCCCGTGCCCTTGAAGTAAGCCTTTACGATGGGCAGCAAACAGTGAGTGGCCAGGGCCGGAGCCTCGTCGATCTTGGTCCAGGTAATCTTGCTGGAAGACATGTTGTTACCTCATTATATATGTGTGTGTGTCAGGTGAATGCGGCCGCTCGGCGGGGCGGCCTCCGAATGAACCGGAGTATAACAGAAAACCCACCGACTTTCATCGGCGGGCCACCGCGCGCCGAAACCCACGGGCTCCACCAGCTATGAGATTTTGCTACTCTAACCCGACCGTGCTGTCAAGCCACCGAGCTCTTCTGGGTTTCTGTGGGATATGGTTTTGTCGATCATGAGTCCGCCACCGAGTATTTTCTTAACAACCGTTGGAACCCAGGGTGATCGCGGAGCCGATTCCAACGCGGATCCACCTCGAGCAGGGGAACCGATATCATGGAAGGAGTTGATAGAAGCTCCTCGATTTTGACCAATGCGTATTCGTAATCACCCAACAGAGTGTAGATATGTGCAAGATCAATGACATAAGGTATCCCGTACACGGCGTCTTTTGAGATCGGGAGCAGCTCCACGGCCCGTTTTCCCTCCCGGATCGCGTCCTCTGTTTGGCCGAGGGCGGCATAAGTGATACCGAGAGAGCTGTGAAACCGTCTTCCCGATCAAAATGATCTCCGGTGATTGGGGCTCACTCCGGCAACTTCAACCGGCGGCGCAACTCCATAAATCGTGGGGTATCCCGAAGCGTGTCATAGGCCGGATCCAGCAACGAGTGTACGATGGTGGGCGCGTAGCATTCTTCTGCCTTCTCGAGCCAGTCCATGGCGGGTTCACCCTGGCCTCCCCGTGCGTAATAGATTGCGATTGTCAACGGATCGACAAACACAGAATCGGATTCGGCGTCCAGGAGGCGCGCCACGGCCAACATGGCGCCCTGTGGACCTGATGCAGCAAATCCCTGGTTCAGCGCTTCTCTGACCTTCGGTTGTTTTGCCCACTCGGTCTCACGAAGCATCTCGACCGTCTTTTCGAACTTGCCCATCTGCCAGTACGCCCGCCGGATGAACCCCCGGACGGCAAGAAAGTCGGGGTCAACGGCGAGGAGCTTCTCCGCTTCAGCGACGGTCTCCTCATATCGGCGGGCAATGTAGAGATGACCCACCACCACGGCGTTTGACAACGGTGACAACGGATTACTTTTCCGTCCCAACAGGACCTGATCAACCGATTCGTCCAGCCGGTTGACTGCCAACAGGTAATCCGCATAGCCGTGGTGTGCCATCGCGTTATTGGGATCGATCTCCAGAGCTCTTCGGAATGCCCTTCCACCCGCCTCCCAATCCCGGTCAAAATAGAGCAAAACATAACCCATGGCGGTGTGCGCATTGGCCAGGCCATCATCGATTTCCAGAGCCCTGCGTGCCGACGCTTTCGCTTTTGGCATGATTTCCATGGGAGGAGCGCCAAACACTGCCAACATCATATAGGCACCCGCTTGCATCGCATACGCATCGGCGAACTCAGGATCGATCTCGATCGCCTTCTCAAAATAACCGATCGCCTCGCGGATATTACTGGTTCTGAACGTGTTGAAAAGCTGTGATCCCCGGAGCAGCGCTTCGTACGCATCCAGATTGACGGGGCGGGCCCGCGCAAGCCGTGCCGTTTGCTCCGGTGTCAACGTGGCTTGAACCTCACCGGCAATTGCCCCGGCAACCTCGTTGAGCAAAGCCAGCACATCCCGCAAATCACGGTCGTAGCTATCCGCCCAGAGATGCTCGTCGGAAGTGCCATCGATCAGCT
>CBDVBZ010000195.1:0-4678 GCA_965372355.1 uncultured bacterium
ACTCCCACCGGTGGGAGTGGGAGGCGGTTCTATCTTGGCTTTCCCACTCCGCCGTTTCTCCGGATCAAATCCAAGTATTCTCTCAGCCTCCAGACGATTGTGATAAGCGCAGAGCAGCCTCAGATTTGAGGGGTCGTTCGACCCACCGCGGGCGACCGGCACAACGTGGTCAATCTGCAGATTGTGCTTTGACTTGCAACGCTTACCTACAGCGCTGATGTAGGTGCATTGTCCGCGATCTCGAGCGAAAACGTCGTCGCGCACGGCCGCGGGGATCCGTCTGGTCCTCGGTGGAGCGCCTCGGCTCTCGCCCTGCGACTTAGAGAGCTTCTCCACGGTTGTGGCCGGTCCGGCCTCCTTGGATTGGCCGGACGGTTTTGCGCCGGTTTTGCCGTTGCCGTTTGAGCGGGCTTTGCGGGCGCGCGCCTTTCTTCTTTTGGCTCGGCGCTCCGGGCTGTGTTTATCCAGATACGCCTCCATGGCCACCCCGAATATCTCCTCAAGAGTGGCTCTGGGCTTGGTGTGGGAGAGCAGGGCGCGCATTTGTTCGAGCTTCGAGACAAAGTCCGACCCCGCGGCGAACTGGATTACGTGCGCCTCGAGAACGGTGTCCAGGGGGGAGCGTGGTACGGTGGTGGGTTTGAGGGCTGACCGTGCCGGGAGCTCATCATCGGGGTCTACGGATTCCGGCTCGGCGGAGTCACTCCCACCGGTGGGAGTGAGTTGGGTCGGCGGGCAGAGTGGGCCGTGGGGCACCCGGATGCAGACGGGTCGGATGCGATCCCGAATGGATGTGACTGGCCGGTGGCGGGAAACGATCCGTTCGACCTCTCGTTTGGATTTGCCCCGAATGCTGGAGAGAACCGCGAACTTCGTTTCTTCGGTGAGAATGCCCGCGACGAGAGATAGAGTGAGCAAGCTCAGTTCGCCCTGGCGGAGCATGTCGCCGATCTCCGGGAAACGTCTCAGGGAGCGAGCCGCCTGAACACGGCGGCCCGCGGCCGAGTCGGAATAGCGAAGCCGTTTGGTGCAGTACTCGAAGAGTGAGCCGTAGCCGAGCTTGAAATGAAGCTTGCGCTGTTCGACTTCTCCGAGATGGAGCAGAATCTCCACGGTAAGATCGCGCTCGTTTCGTGTGAGATCGGTTAGCGTAGAAAGGAGTCGTTTGTCAGAGAGACGGGAAACCGTGCTGCGGGTCATCGCATTCCTCCAAGAGTTGTGAGTTATCGTCACAGCGTTTTGTTGCGCACTTGGGAGGAACGCTGATGCATGTATTATAGCAGGGATCGCAGGGAATAAAAGCAAAAAGCGCGTCGGGCGCGCGCGATTTCGAGGCGCGCGCGACGCGCCTTCTTTTGTTAGTAGGAGAGACTCGATCGAGCCTGGGTGGAATCGCGGGCTATATCTCGAACTTGATGATCGGTGCGGAACGCTCGCGGCTCAGATCTCGAACTTGATAACGAACTTGAGGACGAATGCGGCCAGGGAGAGGTACACCAGAAACACCGCCCACCAGGGCGCGTGCCAGAAGAAGAGCGGGTACGAGGCGCCCGCGTATGTGAGTTCCACTTTGGAGAAAGGCGAACCGGATGGAATACGCGGCATGCCGGGATGGAGCAACGGCTCGAGCCACGTGGTGTCGCGTTTGCGGCCGAGGAGCTGGTAGCTTTCCTCAGCGACGATGGGGAAGGTGTACGTCTGGTCGTCGGCGCTCAGTGTGACGTCGTGTGTGCCCGGACGGTCCACGCGGAGCCGCCAGCCGATCTCACGCGAATCCGCAATCCGTACCTGACGCGAGTCGGCGACCACACCACCGTCAGTCGAGAGGGTAACGTTTGCCTCGAACGGGTCGATGCCCTCGGCGAGCTGTACCTGCAGGAGGGTTCGCGAGCCCGCTTGCAGAGGCCTGTGCGAATACCGTTCATCCAATTGCATCCATATTACAACAAGAGGGACCAGCAATATGACCATGGGCTTGAGGAGCACACGGAGATAGCCGAGGTTGTACCTCAGTGTGCCGACGAAGCCTTTGAGAATCAATACGGGATCGTCCTGGTAGATCCGCATCTCGAGGATGCGCGCCTTGAGCCGGTCTTTGGCCTGGCGGACGGCGCGGGCATTCGACACCCATTTGAAGACGAATGCGAAAAAGATCCCCGCGAGGATCGATAGCGCAATCAGCCCCAGCGCGTGGTTTGTTCGGCCGAATGGCAACAGAACCAGGTTAAAGAGAGACGTAATCAACTGGCCGATGACGTTCATGAGATTGTGGAGTCGTAAGAGCTACGAGATGTACCCCAGTCCTTCCAGCTTCTTTTTGATTTCTTCTTCGGAGGCGCCGTCGTCGAGGTTGGCGAGCTCTTTCTCGAGAACGTGGGCGACGAACTCATCAACAGACGAGTAGCCACTCAGCTTCGCCATCTTTTTGATGCGCTCGAAGAGGTCCTTTTCGAGTTTGATCTTGGGTCCGAACATTGTCACAGGCTCCGTTTCTAGCTTCTTAAGACGGGCTTTTAGGGTGAACCGGGTTTCCCCTGGTTAAACAACACGCGTCCACGCATTTCGGGTGCCGGCGGGATGCCGTACAGGGCCAAAATCGTGGCCGACAGATCGATCAATGACGGGTTGTCGAGTGTGACGGGGAGATTGGTGACGAGAATCCCCGGCACGACATCGAGGGCCATGCAGTGATCGCCGCTCCACTTATCCATGTTGGGTGTGATGACTCTCTCAGAGAGCTGGCCGATGGCCGTACGGTCGCTGGCCCGGTAGCCACTGGCATATCCAATGACGAGGTCGGGTCCGTCCTTGACGAGATCGCCATGATAGATCTCTGATCCCTTGTACACCTCGCTGACGACCTGGGCGCCCGATACCGGATCACGATACGCGACGAGCTTTGCGGAAATGTCGTCCAGAAGGTCGTCGTATTCCTCACCCGGCTTGACGGTGCCCTGGGCCTCGCGCCCGCGGAGATTGACGTAGATACCATTGATACCCAGCGCAAACGCGCGCGTCCGCCGCCAGAATACATTGTAATAGAGCGGGTACTGCCCGATGGCTTCGGGTCGCTTGAGCGCCATATAGCCGTTATCGTAGAGCCAGGTGTTGAGATGGACCTTCCAGTAATACGGCGCGAAACCATGGTCGGACATCGCAATGATCGTGGCATCGTCGGGGACTCGCGACTGAACGACGGCGAGAACGCTGTCCATTTGTACGTATAGATGCTCGATGTAGTCGCCGTACCTTGCTGTTTCGGGGTTATGGCCGGGATGGTTCGGATCCATATTGCGCCACAGCATGTGGCAGACCTGATCGATCGACGAGAAATAGAAAAAGAGAAATCCACCGTCGTAGTCATCGAGAATGGCGTCGAGCATCCGCAGCCGTTCCTGAAAGACAAACTCGGCCTGTTCGACGAACTCGCCATCGGAGAACATGCCCCACTCGAGCGCCTTGGTGTCTTCCGGCATTCCCTGTGTGTAGAAGTAACCGATCTTCTCGGAGAGCTGTTTATAAAACGCGGGTTCACTAGACAGAGGCAGAGCGGGTTTCCTTGGATCGATGTTTATCGGTGTGGTGTAAAGCTGAAAGTAAGGTTCGATGGATTTCAAATAAAGCCGCGTGATCCCGGACACACTCTGAAAAGGGCCGAGGACCTTGAAGCGAATCTCCAACCAGTCGCTCCACTCACCCTCCTGGAGCAGGATGCGATCGTGGCCGATGTCGATGAGTGCGCTCCGGTTTGATGGGTCGATGTAAACGACGAACGGTGTCGTGAGCTCTGGGTGATCGACGACCATCGAGTTGTCGGGTCCGTGAAACACCGCCTCGATACGCGACGCCTGAACGTGGACGGGATAAACACGTCCACCGGAGACATCGATGGATGCCAGCGTGGGGTCGTCGGTATAAAACGAAAACGTTCCGTATGTGCCGAGCAGATCCGGTGTGCCCATTCCCGCTACGCTGACACTGTTGCTCTCGGTGGGCGGGAAGTTCGCCGGGATGCGGAAGACGAGGTAGGGGACATCGCCTGTGTCGAGTAGCTGCCAGAAGGATGTCCCCTGACGCAACAGCTCGACCTTGCCCTTGGAGAGCGGGATCACATACTTGCCCAGCCGGAATGTGCGCTCCGGTGCCTCGACGAGTGCCGCCGAGAACGTGGGCATATAGTTGCTGCGGTCCTGATGGATAAAATCAAAGATCCCGTGACCGCCGGAATCCATCCCCGTGATGAAATTCGACCATGCCACCGGGCTCTGCGGCGGCATGCTCGTCCCGAGCGGCGAGAAATACCCCTCGCGCATCATGCGCTCGAAGTTGGGCATCTTGCCCTCCGAGACGTATTTCTTGAGTAGGTTGGGATCCATGCCGTCGATGCCGAGGACGATGACGCTGGGTTGTTCTGCGGTGTGGGCGGGTGGCGGAGAAGCGAGCAGCACGAAAATGGCCAGGCCCAATACGTACAGACCCGCCAGACCGACGGCAACCGGATTCTTGTAACCATGAAACGCTCTCATGACTCCTTCACCATACTCTTTCCAACCATGTGCCCCGGGGCGTCGATGCCAAAGAGATCGAGCACGGTCGGCGCCATGTCCATGAGGCTGGGGTTCTCGTCGTTGATGGCAAGGTTGGTAAACAGGATGCCAGGCACGATGCGTGGATCCAT
>CBDVBZ010000196.1:0-4379 GCA_965372355.1 uncultured bacterium
GGCTCCGACTCAGCAGGCGCAACAGAAGCGAAAAAGAGCGCGACAAGAAGAAAGACAGCGCCGCTTTTCCGGCTCAAAGAAAACTGCATGAATCTGCTCCCTGGCTCTTGCCTCTGTCGAACGACCAAGCTCACCGGCGGCAATCGAGGGTAGCGGAGTTGCGGCCGGTGCAGTGCCTTGTTATCCGTTATATTTTCATCACTGGCAGTGGTTTTAATGGGTTCCTTTTAAACTCTGAAAATGTCAATCGTAACAATGTCTTATGGAAACCTGAATTGGGGAAATTACTTCTTACCGACTTTACTTGTTCTCTTGATAAACCCGAACGAAGCACACCTAAAGAAACATCTACCAAGTCAGCTTTTCGGAATGATTCTACGAGCGGATAGTCAGCATCCTTAAATCGTGTAATTTTGTGATGAAAGTAAATCATTCGCTTAATTTCATCAAACATCGAATCCTTACCTTCTTTCTCCAGGTAACTCCTTGCCAATTCAATTGATGGCTCTAAATAATCAAAAGTATTGTCCGACCATATCCCAAGATCATGAAAACATCCCGCAATAATTATCTTTTCTCGGTCCTCTTCGTTATCAGGGTGGAAAGCAAAGCAAAAATGAACGAGACGATAAACATGATTCTTATATCCCTGATAATCCTTCCCGATTTCTGTTTCCCATTCACCCAAGATGTCTTCCAATAATTGGATGTTTTTTTCAATTAACATACAAATTCCATTTTTATTGGCCAATTCCAAATCGAGATACCAAAAAACTCCGCGAAATATGTTTCGACAGCAAACCAACAGGGCGGGGCACGGACGCAAGCTCTCGACACACGGTTCTGAGCGCCAGAGTACCCGATCCCGAATCGAACCGTGGGCGCGGTCTGCCAGCGTCCCATTCTCGGTCGATAACACGACGGGTGTGAGCGTGCTCGAGGCCCCGCCTCCGGCCGGCGCTAGGTGTCAGGCGCTTTCCTCCCGAAGACGCCCGGACACGTACTTGTGGAGAATGCTCGAGATGAGGGTTTGATAGGGGATGCCCTCCTCGAGTGCTGCTTCTGCAATGCGTTGAGGTCCTTGCTCGAGATCCTGACGTTGATGCGCCGGTCCTTCTTGAAGGTCGCACCTGCGTAGTCTTGAAAGGGAACCGAGATGCGCGTTGCTCGTTTGAAGCCGAAGGGCTGGCGGCGCGGTCCGTGGTGTAATGAGCGCCCATGACAGCCGACCAGCCGGGAAATCAGCCTCTGCTGTGCGTTGGCGAGGATTGACATACTTTAGTGAGTCAGATATGCTTCGGGCATGAAAGGCGTCCGCACCGCTCGTTTGCGCCGGGGTATCTCACAGCGAGACCTTGCCCGGAGGGCAGGACTCTCGTTCCGCGGGTTGCAGCTGATCGAGACACCAGGACACGACCCCCGTGTCTCGAGCCTCGACAAGGTTTCCGGCGCGCTCGGGTTGCCGACCGGGGGGATCCCGGCACTCCTCGACGAATTCCTCCTCGAGGACGGACGCTCCTTCCGTTCCGCCTCGGTTCGCATCCTCGCCGACGGGTTCGAATCCTGGACGATCCACCTCTTCGATTCCGTGGATGCCTATCGTCGTGGACCGGACCCCGGCCTGGTCCGCGCGGGCCCGGTGGACGAACTTCACCCGAGACTTCGAGCGTTGATTGCCTCCACGGTCGAGACGGTGTGTGCCGAGTTCTCGCTACCGTCGCCAGGGTGGTGTCGCGGGGTGGAGGCGCTCGATAGCCCGTGGTTCGTCGCGGGGATCGAGAACTTGAAGGCATCGGCGCTTGTCGAGTCGCCGGTACGGTTTCGAAAGCGGAACATCTTTGTGCTCGCAAACTTCCTTGAGAGGGCGTGATCGTGCTGACGACGGAGACCATCCGCGCGCTGTTCGTCGCCCTGAACGACGAGCTGGCCTCACGCGGGGTTCTCGGTGAGGTCGGCCTCTGTGGCGGCGCTGTCATGTGTCTCGTCTTCCAGGCTCGAAGCAGCACGAAGGACGTGGACGCCGTGTTCCAGCCCACGCGGGAGATTCGGGAGGCAGCCGCCGTCGTGGCCCGGAACTTCGGGATAGCCGAGGATTGGTTGAACGATGGCGCGAAGGGCTTCTTCCTCTCAAATCCGCCGCAACACGACGTGATGGAGCTGTCGAACCTCCGCGTTTGGGCGCCCACGGCGGAATATATGCTCGCGATGAAGTGCGTGTCGGCTCGGTTCGACTCGCACGATCGGGGTGACGTCGAATTTCTCATCCGACATCTCGGGCTGAAATCCCCGGCCGGGATCTTCGAGGTCATCTGCCGGTACTACCCGCGAGAGAACGTGCCGGCCAAGACCGCTTTCTTCGTCGAGGAGATTCTGGACGGCTGAACCACGCACAAAAAGGCACCAGGAACGGGGGTATTGATGTTTCGCATCACCCTGCCAAGATTCTTCAATACGATTCTCCAATCCAATTCCAAGGCAGTCCGCAAAACCGCAGTTAAAAGCACCTTTTCGGCATAAGAGGTCCGCTGGGCTGGCGGCGCGGTCCGTGGTGTGATGAGGCCTAGCTCGAGTTGTGGTGCAGGCGTCCCGCCTGCACATTCCGGTGCCTATGGGCTCGTCGACGACCACATGGTCGTGCTTCCCATTTCGAACCCGTCCTTGAAGACGTATACCGTGGCTCGGAAGCCGGCCATTTCGGTGCGGGTGAAGTTGATCGTGGCGGCGTTGTCGGCCGAATCTGCGCTCGCCTGCGATACGCCGGTAGCTTCACCACCATAGGTGACATTGGGGTTGGAGAAGTGGGTCACTCTGGTGCACGGCGATCCGCACCCCGAGGCGTAGGCCATGACCGTGCGGAAGATGCCTGAGGGCGCCTGCAGACCGTAGGAGTAGTCGAAACGTCCGTCGACGGTGGCATTGTCTCGGTCATGAGCACAACCCATGTTGTGGCCGAGCTCATGGGCATAGGTGAGGTCTGAGCAGAACCAGCCGGAGCCATCGGTCTTGGAGCCGTCATGAACCAGGGCATAGGCCCAGGATGGGTTGTTCCAGGTGAGCAGACCGGCGCGGCCGCAGGCTTCGTCCACGTACTGGCGGAGTAGCGTCACCTGATCCGCGCCGTACGTGGTGCGATCGGCCTCCACGCCGGCGAACACGCCGACGTTCCCGCGTAGGTCGTTGAGCGCCTCCGACATATCACCGGGCGAATCGTCCGGGTAGATCACCTGAGCGCTGTGAACCAGGCGGAGCCGCGTGGCAATCAGGCTGTTGCTGTACGAGACATTGGCCTGGTCGATAAGGTACTGCATTCGGGTGTGGATCTGGCCACCGGGATGGGCACTCGCCATGCCGTCGGTGTAGAGGATCATCACGTCGATCACGCTGCCGTCGTCCACCGCCTTGACGGCGCTCGCGGTGTCGGACCGGGGCGCAGCCGCCGGCATCGGGTCGTGGTCAACACAGTCTGTGAACTCCATCTCGAGCCCGGGAACGGGTCGAATCACTTTTGTCGTGAATGGCTCCGGACCGGGTACCAGCAGGGTCTCGCCGCTGTCGGAAACCAACCGGCCAAAGAGATGGTCGTCGCCCACGGTGAGCACCAGCTGCCACCGCCCGTCCGGTGTGCCGCCGACCCACGTCGCGGCGGTGCTGCGAAGCTCGTGGAGCTGCCGATCGAGCACGATCGAGCCCCCACCTTCCGCGAGCAAAAGACGCTCGACGGTGCCGGATCGCAGAGCCCTGAGCGTGGTGCGCTCGAGACCGCTGACGGCAGCCGCGGACGTTTCGCCGGCGATGCTCAGCGGCCGTGGAGCCGCAAAGAGAAAGTGCCCGACCTGAAGCGGCGGTTCAGCGGCCCATGTCGATGCCGGCGGCGAGATCAAGATCCCAAAAATGACAAGGTGGTGCAAACGAATGCGGAGCATAGTGTTTCCCCTTGTTACGGTGCCAGTTCCTTTTGACGATTTCTTAATCGATTCTATCATTCTCGGAACTCGATCCCCGGCACATTGGAAAAACCGTTGGGCATGGCAACCACAAACTCGATGCACGCTGCTCATTTGGACCCGAAAGGCTGGCGGCGCGCCGCGGTCCGTGGTGTGATGGGGGCCCATGACAGCGAACACGGACTTCGACGGCCGCACCGACGACAGCGACGCCCTACGGAGGGACGTGAGCTTTCTCGGCGCCCTGCTCGGCGAGGTGCTGCGCGAGCAGGGGGGCGACGCGCTGTTTGACACCGTAGAGGCGGCGCGGATCGCGGCCCGGGCCAGGCGCGACGGCGACGAGGAAGCGGACCGCCGGTTGCACGATTTGTTGACCGGTCTCGAGCCCCTGCAGGCGGCCGAGGTTGCTCGCGCCTTCTCCGCCTACTTCGCGCT
>CBDVBZ010000197.1:0-4362 GCA_965372355.1 uncultured bacterium
AGACGTTGTTCAAAAGCCGCTTGTAGTCGGGTTCGAATGGGGTGCCCTGTTCGGCGGCGCGTTGAATCATCTCGAGGCCACGGTCGCGATCGCCCGTCGGAAGAAATAACAGTTTCGAGAGCAACTTGAAGACGCTCGGGATCGCGTCGGCAAAATAGAGGAACGCACCGAGCAACGCGTTTGCCGAGGGATTGTCGGGATCCACGGCGAGGTATTTCTCCAGGTCCTTCTTGCCCTTGCCGGCCTCCCGCCCCGCCGTGTAAAAACTCCTGCCCACTGCGTGAAGGTGGGATTTCTGCATCCATGCCCAGCCGCGGTAGAGGTGAAGCCTCGGGTCGGTATCCCCGTCATCCATTCGATCCGTGCACGTGTCGATCACCTCGTCAAAGACGGAAAGGATCGGCTCGGACACCTTTTTGAGGTTGTCTTTTTTATCGTCGTCGACCGGGATTGACTCCAGCAAGAGACGGCCGCGCGTGATCAAGTACAACGGCTCCCCGCCGCACTCCGCTTGCAGGCCGTCGAGGTACGACAACCCCGCGTCGGTTCGGGAGTGCATTGCGAAGCCCATTGCGGTTGCGATCTCTGAGTCGGTAATATCCCGCGTTTGCCGCGGCGTCTCCTGTGCCCGCGGCGTCACTCCCGCCCCCACGGCGAACCAGAGTACAGCGCCGGCAAGAACAGTTGTGAGTATGCGGTTCGTTTTTTTCATTGGAAAGGACCCAGGACGCCCATTCTGCCCGATTGAGGCTAGATGATTACGTACTTGTCCCTCATTCGCCGGATTTTCTGATCGATCACCCTATGCACCGTCGTCGTCGGCCATTGCATCGCGAAAACTGTCAAAGCGCAGTGTAAATCGGTGGTTAAGCTCCCAATCCCTCTTTATCTCATCAGCCTCGTCCAGGGAAATGATCTCAGACTCGATGAGAGAGATCATGAGAGCCCGCGTGTGGAGGAGTTCGACGGTCGGATAGACAGCCAGCGCATGTTTTCGGGCCGCCTTATCATCAATCGCCACGGGAAAGCCTCTGACGTAGCCCGCCGCCAACGCCGAGCATTCGCCGATACCCAAACGTTGCTCCTTCTGAAATTCGGCGAAAACTGCAATTTCTGCGTCCGATGAAACTCTCGTTTCGGAGACGTATTCGTTTTTTAATGCTGCGTTCAGTCTCTTCTTTTGATGCGGGTAGTGGTCTTTAATTTCTCCGAGCACGTGATCCGTGATGACAAAATCATAGCCGGGGTGCTTGCCGAGGAGGTCCATCCGACCGACTCGCAGGAAGTTAACGAGTACCGACGTGTCGAGAATAACGCGCTTTCTTTCCGCCACCCCGCATCCCCACTTCAGCCTATGTGCTCTCCGCGAGCTTCAACAGCGTGTCCGCCGGCTTATCCAGTTTCTTGGCGAGATCGAGCAAACGACCCCTCGAGATCTCACCACGGCGAAAGGCCTCAATGGCCAAACGGGCCACCTGACCCACCAGCTCCCGATCGGGCACGTCCCGATCGACGCTTTCCTCAGCCTCGCAACCATCGAGAATCTCCAGGTACTCGCGCCCGAGCGGTTCCTGTTCGAGCAGTTCCTTGCACTTCTCTTCCGTCATCTTGGTCAAACTTTTTAAGCGCCAGGTGGCTGCCTGGTAACTCGTATGAAAATGGCGGGCCACGTTGGCAATGTCCCGGTACGTGACCTCACCTCTTGAAGACACTGCGCGGCGCTCCTCGGATTTGCCGTCATCCTCCGCCACATCGTAGAAAGCGATTCGCTGCCGGCTGTCCTGGTTCTTTTTCCATTTCCGCAGAAGACGTCTAACTCCACTCGCGGGCATGAGAAGAGCAGCCGCAAAAGCGTTGGCTCTCTTCTCCATCATTTCACCAGCGTTCTCCCGGGAGGAAACGAACACGCCTCGCGCTCTATCCATGATCGCATGCCCATATTCGTGTGCGTAGGAGAACCGCTTTCGGCGGCGATTGTGAGCGTAGTTGACGATGATTGCAATTCCCATGGAGGCATGGTTCAGAAAGATTCCGGACACTTCATCCGGCAGCATGGCTCCGGTAGCCCAAATGCCCTGGTCAAAGATCAAATCGGACATGTCGGCAATCGGGCTGTCGCTAATCCCCATTCTCTTTCGCTCTTCTGCCGCAACCACTAGACCCTGTTGAACCGCTTCGTATGCGGACCGCGGCGGGGTCAGGTCATAGATCGGCAAGAGAGCTGCGTTCTCATTCCAACCCAAGAGCCGCTCGAGCTCCATCCCTTCACGACAGAGGTTGATCGTGGAATCCACCGCGTCACGAATATCATCTTGGTCAAGCTGTGGGAACGCACGAAACAGGACCTGAGCGAGGTCCTCGTCCTGTGGCGATTCCTCGAAGAACTCCGCAATGGGGCGATCGTACAGCTCGGCAAATCTCGCCAGCTCAAGCGTCGAAACGGTCCGATCGCCGGACTCAATCCGAGCGACGGCGGTACGGGGAATCTCCAACACCTCGGCGGCCCGCTGCTGCGTTATCCTTTTGGATTCACGGACGTTACGAAGGCGCTGACCCAGGTCCTTTCGGTTCACGGCTAATTCCTCCTTTCGAAAGGAGTATATATGAATGATACATCAGCTGTCAAGATCTGACTTGCACTGTTCCTTCATAGCACATATTATACCAGCAACGGGCCGCAAAGTTGGCCCCGGTGTCAGACTCATACGAAGATGACGTCTTCTTCGGATGCGAAGATTTCACAGTCCCCTCATCAGAATGGAGAACCCACAGGCTGGTCCTCACAGACGATTTCTTCAATAATGACTTCGCCGCGTGGGAGGAGCAGCCCATCTGATCACGGCCCCACAAACTCCCGAATCCAATTCTCCACAATATCGGTCACGAATCTTACTATGTTAATAAATAATGAGTTATGCATACGGAGGAACTTGGCTTGGAATATGCTGCATGAAATACCAACATAAAGATGTTGGCTTTTCACGCATGATTGTGCCAACTTATGACTGTCTGGAGGAAGGAAATGAGCGCCCTGGGAGACAGAATTCGAGAGATCCGGCTTAGCCAGAATCTGAGTCAGGAGCAGGTAGCGGATATTCTCGGTATCCCGCGATCCGCGGTGAGCGAGATCGAGCGGGGAACGCGGAAGATCTCCGGGGACGAAGTCGTCAAGTTGGCCAAAGCGTTCCACGTCTCAACAGACTACATTCTGGGGCTGGCGAAGCAGGCGGAAGTGCATCTTGAGGCGATCGAAAGGAAACCGGAGCCGGTGGGTTTGAGAATCAGCGTGCCACAACAAAACGTGGAGAAGTTCCGAGAAGTCCTGCTGTACGTCCTCGAGAAGGTAGGGGCAAGGCCCAATGTCGGTGAAACGGTCATCTACAAGCTGCTCTACTTTATCGATTTCGATTACTACGAGAAGTACGAGGATCAGCTCATCGGAGCAACGTACCAGAAAAACCACTACGGGCCGACGCCGCTCGAATTTGGGCGGATCGTGGAGACAATGATCGAAGAGGGGGAACTCGAAACGCACACGAGAGACTATCATGGGTACCCGCAAAAGCGATACCTACCGCTGCGAGAACCGAACCTGGCCGTTCTAAACGGTCGCGAGATCGAACTCATAAACGAAGTCATGCGCCGCACTTCGGAAATGAATGCCACGCAAATAAGCGAATACTCGCACGGCGACATCCCGTGGTTGACCGCGGACGACGGCGACATCATTCAATACGAAGCAGTGTTCTACCGGACGCCTCGATATTCGGTGAGGGAGTACGTGGATGACGACGAGGTTTCAGAAGGTCACTAGGCTTTCGGGATTTGAACGCGACATCAAGAAGCTGAAGAGGCGCTACAGGACGCTCGAGGACGATCTCGGGACCCTCATTGACACTCCGCTTTTCGCCTACCACAAACTGCCGATCGAGGTTGATGGGGTGTGGAGGATTGACGATCTCGGTGACATCCGTCTCCTCGTGTACAAAGTGAAGAAGTTCGCGTGTCAGTCGCTGAAGGGGAAGGGAGTTCGTACCGGACTGCGCCTCATATATGCGTTCGATGCGGCTAGGGGTAGTATCGAACTGGTTGAAATCTACATCAAGTCCGACCAGGGAACCGAAGACCGCGCCCGAATCAAGAAGAACTATGGGGTGTCGGGTTGACCAAACTCCCGAAACCAATTCTCCACAATCGTGAGGTCGGTGTTGATCTCCCGCCGGCGAATCGATCCTGCGGACAACCCATTGAATCTCACCTTCGTAGCCGCTGTCGACTGGGGCTTTATTCCCTTCCCAAATAGTCAGATAGAGGGGTGATGCATTTACATCGTTGCTTCTTGTCCCTCCTTCCAGTACTATA
>CBDVBZ010000198.1:0-4227 GCA_965372355.1 uncultured bacterium
GGGCCTGTACGAACGGTTCAAAAGTTCGAGGTTCGTATTGTCCGGCCCGCCATAGATTTAGACGATCGCCCTGCAACGTTTTGCGTTGCGGGGCGATTTTGTTTATCAAGCCAGGTGGTCGACGTATGGATGTTCGACACTGTTGTCGGTCGGCTAGATTTATTGCCATAGAGATACGAAAGCTTCGGATATGGGATGTCAAAAGGTTTACTGCAGCGTTTCGTTATTATCGGGTGATCTCTACACGCAATGCCTTTTGGGAAAAACGATCAACTCGGGGAAGGACCTCTCATATTGGGAACGACATGTAAGAAACCGCCACGCGACGTCCATCTATTCCTCGTCGTTGTTAACGGTCTCGCCAGCTGGGTCGATTTCAAGCCACTGAAGAGCTTCTTGTTTGCTTAAAGAGACCTTCACGTTGAGGCCTCGGTTGACCGCGACGGTCTCACCAAAGCGGTTTCTGTCAATCAAAGGCTCGTTCCCGACGTACGCGAATCGAGTACCACGAAGGACACCGGCATCGGCAAACCGGCCCATCTCTCGGACGGCAAATGTCGAGTGCACAAAACGCTCCAATGTAGTTGGCTCTCCCTTGAGTTGCCGGCAATCCACCAGGACTTTTTGGAGTCCGTGTTGGGCGACCGCCTCGAAGATGCTCACCACACAATCGTTTGCCTCGGCGAGGAAGAACTCCCCGGTCACATGAGCGCAAAGATATCCCTTCTCACGGGTTATGTCCAAATTCATGTTCATTCGGCATCTCCCATTCATTTCCAACTAAGATTAGACCAGGACGTTCAGTTATTAGCAGGAGATCTCATGGATCCTTCAGAGAAAACGTCGGCGGTGACCAAACGTTCGAAGTGAGTGTGCTCGATCAGTCTGTGGGTATCAACTCCAGGATCTCCGGGGAGGCCTCGTCCCAAGCCACGATCGTGTGGCATACTGAGCAGTCGTCGTTAATAATCTCCCCATCCTCGGTGGCGTGATCACCAGCGTGGCAGCGATTGCAGCCGGGAGAGAATTCGTGGCCGATATGGTTCGGATAAGTGCCCCACTCGATCTTCATATCGGGAAAAACGTTGCTCTCGTATAACGCGCCCAGGACCCGACCCGCCTGCTCGATTTCGTCGGCCCGGATCGACGCCACCTCCGGGTACTCGCTCTCGTAGAAATCCCTGAGCGCAGCGGGAATCCCCATCTTGGCTTCCTCCTGGGTAGCGTACTCCACCCGAATGGCCCGCTCGCCTTCACGGCGGACAAAAGGCAAATCCTTGGCAATGAAGTTTCTCTGCAGTGCCAGATCTATGGCTTCGTCCGCTCGATGGTAGATGTGAGTCGGGCGATTGTGGCAATCGATACAATCCATGACCCGCCAGGGCTCGGGCTCCGATTGCTCCCCTTTCACATTACCGTCTACAAAGGTCTTTACGGTACCGTCGGCCTGGGTGAGTTCGACCGCGTACATGGTCTCGCGCTTCTTATCCGAGCGGTAGCGGATCTGGATGTCGGGATCCATATGCCAATGGATTCCTCGGTGGCCACTGAAATCGTTACCACCCACGTTGATCAACAGAATCGTCTTGAGCTCGGTGTTGGTTTCATCCTCTGAAAACCGCGTGATCATCTTGGCACGCACGCCGTAGAATTTCTCCGACCAGTGACATTGCTCGCAAGTACCACGGGAGGGACGGAGGTTGTGTACGGGAGTCGGGATCGGACGGTCGTAGAGATTGAACATGGTTGATACCATCTGCCGGGCGCCATTGAGTTTCATCTTCACCAACCACTCGGTGCCCGAGCCGACGTGGCACTCGACGCAGGCCACCCGGGCATGCGGGGAACGCTGGTAGGCAGTGAACTCCGGACCCATCACCGAGTGACACGTCTCACCGCAGAAGGATTCGGTCTCCATGACATGGAGACCCTGAAACGTGGCTGCGGCCAGGATCACCACACCGATTGATACCAGCAGAATCAGCGTCAACAGACGATTGCGAACCCGCTCGAGGTTGAGGTCGATGACCGGATAAGCCCCCTCCGGAGAGCGCTTGCGTTCTCGTCGGATGCCCCAGGCAGCGAGGATGAATCCCATCACGAATCCCGCCGGCAAGATCAAGTAGGTGATGATGCCGGCATAAGGGTTGCTCTTGGCGCCGAGCAGCTCGATGGCCAGCAAGCTCGCAAAGAGAATCGCGCATATCAGCATCAGGCCAGTGCCCGTTAGGCTGATGGGGTTGCGTGTCAAGGGGGTCAGGAGTTTCTGCATGTTTACCTCTGATTTTTCATCAGCCTATCTTGGCGCCCGAGCCGAGTCAATCCCGTTTCTAGACCAGACCGGACATCGCGCCGATATGCGGGGCCCCCATTATGTCTACGAATCAACACGGTCCACCTCGCGCGGAGTGGGTGAGTCGGTCACGTTGAAGTGGGTGACGTAACGTCGATCGAGCGAAGGCCGACGAAGACGTTAATCGTCTTGAAGGTCACGGTGGGGAAGGTGAAAAGTCGATCGATGTAATTTCAGAAGAGCGGCTTCGATGGAGCCATGGTATAGTAGAATCGCGTAAGCACAAAGATGGTGGGTCGGACAGTTTTTTTTGGTACAAGCTTTCGAGCACCATTAAAGAGAACTGAGAAGCCGAGGGAGGTAAGGACAATGTTATCCGAGAGTCACTTCTATTTTCACAAGGCTGCCGATGTCCTCGGTTTGCAGGACAAAGTCCGAACGATCCTGCTGACACCCCGCCGCAGTGTCAAGGTAGAGATCGTTATAGAAGGGGAAGACGGCGAACTCCAGATCTACAACGGTTATCGCGTGCAGCACAACATGGCCCGGGGCCCAATGAAAGGTGGTCTCCGCTACCATCCGGAGATGGATGAGGATCACGCTGCGGCGCTGGCCAACCTCATGACCTGGAAAACGGCGGTGGTGGATGTTCCGTACGGCGGAGCCAAGGGCGGCATCAACTGCGACCCCGGTTCCATGTCCGAGCGTGACCTATTTGAGGTCACTACCCGCTTTGTGGAGCAGATGAAGGAGGTCATCGGACCGACGACCGACATTCCAGCGCCCGATGTCAACACCAACGCCAAGGTCATGGGCTGGATCATGCACGAGTACTCCAAGTACGCGGGCTTCTCGCCCGCTGTGGTGACCGGGAAACCGCTGGATCTCTTTGGCTCCGAGGGCCGCGATGCGGCCACCGGTCGTGGCGTCATGGACGTTCTGGCCGTAGCGCTTGAAGAGAAGGGTAAGGGTTTTGGGGATGTGACGGTTGTAGTGCAGGGTTTTGGCAACGTTGGTAGTAACGCCGCCCTGCTGATCGCCGAGCAGGGAGCCAAGGTCATCGCTGTCGCTGATCATACCGGCGGTGTCTCGAATGACAGGGGGCTCGATGTGCCGGCACTGGAAGCCTGGACCAATGAGCATGGAGGGGTCAAGGGGTTCTCGGGAGGCGACGCCTTCGAGAATACCGAGATCATCACCTGGGATGCCGACGTGTTAGTGCCGGCTGCTTTGGAGGAAGCCATTCACAAGGACAACGCGCCCGATGTCAAGGCGAGCATTATTGTCGAGGGCGCCAACGGTCCCACAACTCCCGAGGCGGACGAGATCCTCAATGAAAAGGGCGTTCTGATCATCCCGGACATTCTTGCCAACGCGGGTGGCGTCACCGTCAGCTATTTCGAGTGGGCGCAGAACATCCAACAGTTCAGCTGGGACGAGGATCGGGTCAACGCGGAGCTGGACAAAAAAATGAGCAGGGCTTTCAACTCGGTGCGGGAAATCGCAACCGAGTTTAAGGTCGATATGCGAACGGCTGCCTTCGTCCTTGCTATCCGGCGGGTTGGCAAGGCTGCTCTTGCCCGCGTTCCTATGAAGACAGAGCTGCCCTTCTGAATCCGGGACCTGTTTGACGTCGAGCCGACGGAAAACAGCAATTGCATCATTTTGGACTCTGGTAACATGGGGTAGCGTCATGCAGTGGCGCCGTGCGCAGGACACCCGAATGTGAGTCAGGATTTCGGGTTAGAGTCTCTGAGATGGACGTCTAGCCGGAGAGTAGGGCCTGTACGAACGGTTCAAAAGTTCGAGGTTCGTATCGTCCGGCCCGCCACCAACTAATTGATTGCCCTGCAACGGGTTGCGTTGCAGGGCAATTTTGTTTTGTACGCCCGGCATGGGCACCGTCTTGGAGGTGGAAGTCCTCTCCCGAGCAG
>CBDVBZ010000199.1:0-4114 GCA_965372355.1 uncultured bacterium
ATGCGTGTATGGCACGTGTACCCGCACGAAAGCTATTTGGAAGTGAGCGACGGACTGAGGTCCTCGTTCTCGTAGCGCTCCTGAAGGAGACGTTTCCCACCGAAATTGCCAGGTTGCTCGGGGCGCCGCTCTATTCAGTCCAGAAGATTGTCGACGGGTTGGAAGAAGACGGTGTGGTGACTACCCGGCTCGACAGACGAAAACGTGTTGTGTCACTGGATTCCCGTTTTGCGGCGGCCGAGCAATTGAATCGGCTATTGACCCGGCTCATCGAGTTGAACCCGAAAACTCGCGCCATCGCAGCGCGCCGCCGGTCTCGTCGCGTCCGACGCGGCAGAGCCGTTACTTGAGCCGTCTTCAAACACGGGCGCTCATCGGTGCCGGCATGATCGATTGCAACCAAGGAGGGAGACTTTGGCACTTCCCCAGATCTTCATCGTTTCCGACGGCCGGGGTGAAACCGCGCAATCCTTATTGAGGTCCGCGCTCGTCCAGTTCGAGGGGCAGCCGTACGACTACGAGGTCCATAGGGACGTTCGCTCGGCAGCTAAGGTGAGCGACATCCTCAAGCAGGCGGCCGAATGCCACGCCACTGTCTTCTATACCCTGGTCGCGGAGGAAACGCGGGCGGCGATGCGAGAGGGCTCCAACCAGCTCCTGGTCCCGGCGGTGGATATCGTGGGTCCCGCACTCTCGGCCCTGTTCGATCTTTTCAAGGTCGAACCGGCCTCCGAGCCGGGGCTCTTGTACAAGACGGACCGGGACCACATTGACCGCCTGGACGCCGTCAACTACACCCTGAAGCACGACGACGGCCAACATCCTGAGGGCCTGCCCCGCGCCCAGGTCGTGCTCGTCGGCGTTTCCCGTGCCTCCAAGAGCTCGACGGCGTTCTTTCTCGGTTACCACGGGGTCCGGGCGGCAAACGTGCCCCTGATCCCCGGTGTGAACATTCCAAATGATCTCAAGAACCTGGATCCCAAAACCGTGATCGGCCTCACAATCAACCGGCGCCGGCTGAAGACGCTCCGGGAGGCCCGGGCACGGTACATTGGCAAGCAGGCAACGGGTCGATACGTGGATGAGGAGGCCATCCTTGAGGAGATCCGGTACGCCAACAAAATGATGACGCGTTTCAAGTGGCGAACGGTCGACGTGTCCTACAAGGCGATCGAGGAAGTGGCCAAGGAAGTGGCCATGTTGCGTGGGATCAAGCTGAGGTTTCCCGTTTGACCTGTTCTTCCAAAAAGCGGGCATGATTGCTGTGCCTCGGGTTGAAGCGTCGGAGGAGATTGGTCCACAACTCGCGGGGGTTCGGGCCGGCTTGAAGGCGGCGGTGAGGTTGTGGGAGTTGTCGCCGAAGGTGAAATGGCCGGCGTAGGCCGTGGGGGATTCTCATCTGCCACGTGGCGTTGAGTTCGGCGATCCTTGGGCAGGTCCGAATTGCTTGACCACAAAGAGTTCGACAAACAGGCGCAAATGGTGAAGAGGATTGCAGATGAAGTGGTCGGGACGGCGCCAGCCCGGTCAGCCCCCGTCTTCAGGCACTAGGCCCGCCCTGAAGCCGAAGCCGGCTAGCGCAACTCGTCCAATCCGAGCTCGTCCACGATCCAATCGATGTTGATGTCATAACCCTTCTCGCGGCGCATATTATCCATCCGATTCAGGTGGAGCTTGACGAGTTCGATCAGTTTCGGGCGCACGGAAGGCACCAGCGCCGCCTTGCGAGGCGTCAGATTGTCGATCATGGGGATCGGTTCATCGAGCAATTGTTTGTAGTGCTTGGTGTAGAATTCCTGCATTAACTGCTCTTCAATCTCCGGAGGAATCTCTTCCGATGGTTCGGTGAGTGCACCTTTGCTTCGGTCGGCTTCTTCCAGCAGCTGCGCGATCGGTGTAATTTCTTCGCGCGCACGCTTGAGCTTTTTCTGGAAGTAACGGCCGACCAGCTTCTTCGCGAACTTGAATCTTTTCCGTCCCGTTGTCTCAACCTTCAGCTCACCGCTCGACAGTCGGATGGTCCCGAGAGTCTCGACGGCGTCTTCCTCGCTTTCGCCGTTTTGGAACCGTCGTGGGGATTCTTTTTCAATAGCTTTCGCCTCTCCGCGCCGGAGCCACGCATAGTACGTTGCATCGGTGGGCTCATCCGGCCCCAACTCCCAGTCCTCTTCTATTCTGATGTCGGGTTTCTCTTCGAGAATCGACTCGATCTCCTCGCGAGGCACAAGGAGCTCATAAAAAACTGCACATCGGTCCGCATCCAATGATGCGGTGAACTGCTCCCGCATTTCGTCGCCCAGTATGTCGACCAGAGCATAGGCCTCGCCGAAAAACTCGGCGAGGTAGCGTTTGACGTACTCATCGGATTTGCTCTGGAAGGCTTCCTCCGTACGCTCCCGGATTTCCCATAGAAACGGATCAACGAACTCACTGGGAAGGATCACGCCATTGCCGGTCAGGCGGCTGAAGTGAGGATAGTGCGTGATCCATACCACCATCCTGGTGAAGCGAGCCACCGTACTTGCGGTATTGCGATCAAAGACGATGAACCGTCCGCGTTCTGGGTCCAAAAGATCGACACATTCCATGGCCGTACCGTCCAGTATCTTCTGGACCTCGAGGATAGCGGGCATGGAGCGGCACCGGAACTCGGCCAGATAGCGCTCGTCGTTGTTCAATCCGGGCCAGCCTTCGCGCTTCCATACCTCGCCGAGGGGCGGAGTGTTGTCGTCATCGCCTATGACCAGATGGTACATAAGCGCGGCAGCACCGCCGTCCACCAAGGCCGATTCTCCCTCTGCCCAAGAGGGGGCGAAATCTTTTGCTGTCTGCATGAATTCGTCTTTGCCGACCCGGCCGGCCACATAGACCAATGCTTTGGGCTGCCATGAGTCGTCCACTTTGAGCCACAGATCGTAGGCCACCGTGCCGAACGGAAAATGTGTGCATTCAGGGGGGCAGTCAATCTTCGTACCGCGGCGGCTGCCGCAACAGGCAGGACAGATAGAACCCGCAAGGGCAGGACAGCCCCGATTGGCGCGGCGTCCGCATACGGCGCACATTTTGCGCTGTGCTGTGGCCATGGAAAACCTCACCGGGATTCGGTGGTATTGCAGAAGAGAAGGAATTTCGAACGCTATTTTTGCCTCGTAGCCACCATTTTACCGCGGATGCACCTGTCGATCCACCGCTATATTGCATTCACCTGCTCTTGTTGGTTCATCCGAAATGCATCGTCAGGCCGTTGCCACCGTTACTTCCGTCTCTTCAGCCACCCAGACACATTCCCACCAGCCCGAACGCACAGACGTTCCCACTCGGTTCCAGGCCGAACTCGAACTCCACCTCCGGTGGGGCGTGGGGGGGCGAGACGGGAGGCGGCTCGCTCGCTTCCCCGATGGAATCGCCCGCCTGTGTAAGCCGCTGTGTCATTTAGTGTTAACTCAATACAAAGCCCCCCGACCAACGTATTACGAGGGCGTTGCTCTACCTTTCGTCAACACGTTGGGAATTCGACAATTGCCAAATTCGCGGTGTGGTAACAAAGAATCTATATTTGCGTATTCTTGCGTATAGTCGCGTATTCTTGCGGGTCCTATACGGTGCCAGTGTAAGAACAAGTGGAGGATGGAAAAGGGGTTCGTAAATACCATGTGCTATGCTAAATTTGCCTATTACTTGGAGAGAACACATGGTTAATCACAATCTGACCATACCAAAGCGAAAAATAGCGGCCTTCTGCCGCCGCCATCATATCAAGAAGCTATCGTTATTCGGATCGTTTTTGCGCGGAGACTTCGGACCGGATAGCGACATCGACGTTTTAGTAGAATTCGAACAGGGGCATTCACCTGGTTTCTCTTTTTTCAGCATGCAGAGTGAACTAGCCGATATTTTCGGGCGCAAAGTGGAGCTTCACACACCGAACTTCCTCAGCCGCTACTTTCGCGATCGTGTTTTACAAGAAGCAGAGGTTCAGTATGCCCAGCCCTAGAGATTTGGTGCGTTTACGGGAAATGGCAGACGCAGCCAAGAAGGTAATTGCTTTCTCAGAAGGACACTGATCTAGACGGCGATGAAATGTACGCGCTGGCTATTGTCCGGCTCCTGGAGA
>CBDVBZ010000200.1:0-4070 GCA_965372355.1 uncultured bacterium
CTCGACGATGTCGCCATCATCGACGACATGATCCTTTCCCACCTGTTGGCCATCGAACTTGGCGCTTCCCCAGATCTTTGCGAACTTGAGCGTTTGCGCGAGGTCGCGGTGAACGAGACGGGCGACGTCAAGGACGGTTCCGCCACGGATCACCGTGTAGGGCCGACCCATGTCCGCAGGCTTGCCCGGGATCTTCGTATAGACGCGCACGATTCCAAGACCGTCGAAGAGCACCTTGCCGATGCGGTCGATGCCATCACCGGTTGTCGCGCATACGGCGATCGCCGGATAGCGAACACCGACGAGTTCTTCGAGGATATCGACCTCTTCTTGTGATTGATTGACATCGCACTTGTTCGAGACGAGGAGCGTGGGGAGGCGGACGAGAAACGGATCGTCGAGATCGTCGCCTTCATCTTCCTCTTCGTCTGGCGGCGCCGTAGAACCCGTGAGGAGTGTTGCCGGGTCGAGGGCATTGTCCCAGGCGTCGGTGAGTTGGATGTGTTTCTCGCGGAGGCGTTCCTGGATGGCGGCGACATTCTCGACACACCCCGGGATGCCGAGATCGATGACGAGCAGCGCCGCGTTGGCCTGCTGGAGGGCATTGGGCATCCACGACTCCATAAACGAGGCCGATATCGGTGGCAGATCCACGAGCTGAAACTGGATGTCCTCGTAGGGCAGCATGCCGGGGAGCGGTGTGTGCGTGGTGTTGGGGTACGGACCGGTCTCGGCGTGCGAGCCGGTGAGCAGGGCATGGAGGGTCGATTTGCCGGTGTTCGGCGGGCCGAGGAGGACGACTTGGGCTGCGCCGTCCGGCGGGACGGCATGCACGGGACCCGTGCGCGCCGCACCCTTCTTGGGTCCTTTGAGCTCATCGGTGAGTTGCTTGATCCGGGTCTTGATGTCCGCCTGGAGGTGATCGGTACCCTTGTGCTTGGGCACCGTGCGGAGCATCTCCTTGAGACACTGCAGACGCTCTTCCGGATCCTTCGCGCTCCGGAACGCCTCTTTGGCTTTTTTGAACTCAGGTGTGACGTTGGTCGGCATATCGGCTTCTCGTGCTCGAGGGAGGCCGTCACGGCCGGCACAAAGCGCTCTTCGGGCCGAGCGCGTGATGGTCTTTAGTACCACGCTGATTGTAAACGCTCGCACCATGGCTTCGCCACTGCTGAATCCCGGTGGAGAATCGGGTTGGCGGTTTCTGAGAGCCGCGGGGTGGGGTGTCAAGATTCTGACAGCTGGTGGGTTTCGGAAAAGCACGGCAACCTCGCGTGCGGCGCGAGGAGCGGATTACCGGGGGCACAGGTGGACCGTGACAGCTTACACGGATACTTGAGGTATGGATCTTATCATGCGGTCGTAGCACTAGTTACGCGCCGATGTGTAACGGCGCGGGTCTTGCGTTTGGCACTCCTGTACAGTCGGCAATCGCGCGTGTTGGTTTGCCACGACATGCACCGGCCTCAAGTGTCGATTCGGCGCCTGGGCGAATCCGGTATGTGTGGCTCGCGGGGGCGTGACGGTCGCGTGTATAAACGGCGGAACTGGCGTGTTGGGCTGCCGGCTGTGACTGGCTGTTATTGACCCTCGCGGTGGGGCTTCGCCGGCGCCGAATCGCGTCACTCGGCGTTCATCTCAAGTTGACCCCAAACAAGCCGTTGTGCCACAATGGCCCGGCGCCGTGCTGCGCTGGGAGTGGCAATTTCCAAATAATAAAGAAAAAGGGACGCCCAAATGGCAACGATCAGTGTTTTCGGTCTGGGGTACGTTGGCTCGGTCACCGCGGCATGTTTCGCGCGGCAGGGGAATACCGTGATCGGCGTGGAGATCAGCCCGCTCAAAATGGAGCTTTTCCGGCGCCAGGAGATTCCGATCACCGAGCCCATGTTGCCTGAGATCATGGCGAAGGCATACGAGAAGAAGCTCTTCGAGGTGACGGACAAGCCGACCGATGCGATCCATAATTCCGAGATCTCGTTTGTCTGCGTCGGCACCCCGAGCCGAAAGAACGGCGAGATCGATCTCTCGAGCCTCGAGCAGGTGGCCGGGGAGATTGGTGAGGCTCTGAAGAGCAAGGACGCCTTTCATACGGTGGTCATTCGCAGCACGGTCTTCCCGGGGAGTATCGAAGACGTCGTGATCCCCGCGATCGAGGCCTCGTCGGGCAAGACGGAGGGCCGGGATTTTGGTGTGGTCGCCAACCCCGAGTTTATGCGGGAGGGCACCGCGATAGAAGATTTCGACGACCCGCCGTTTATCATTATCGGCGAGCGGTCTGCGGGTTCGGGGAAGGCGTTGGCGGATCTCTACAGCTTTTTGTCGGCGCCGATGGTGACCCTGTCGATCCGCGAATCGGAGATGGTCAAGTACCTGTGCAATGCGTTTCATGCTTTGAAGATTACGTTTGCCAATGAAGTGGGTCAGCTCTCCAAGAAGCTCGGCGTCGATAGCCAGCTCGTGATGGATGTTATCTGCCGTGACACCAAGCTGAACATCTCACCGAAATATCTCAGGCCCGGCCCGCCGTTTGGCGGCTCGTGTCTGCCCAAGGATCTCCGCATGCTGAACTTCGGCTCGCGGCGACGCGACCTCGATCTGCCGCTGTTGGATAGCATGCTGCCGAGCAATATCAAACAGATCAGCCAGACCGCGGAGACGATCATGGATTTTGGCGAGCGACAGATCGGGATGATCGGTCTGACGTTCAAGGAGAGTACGGATGATATCCGCGAGAGCCCGCCGCTGATGATTGCGGAGATGCTGATCGGTAAGGGTCATCAAATTAGCATTTACGACCCCGAACTTCACCTGGAGCGGCTCACCGGTGTGAACAAGCAATTCCTCGAAGAAAAGCTTCCGCATATTAATTCTTTGCTAACGGAGTCCGTGGAGGAACTGGTCACGAAGAGCAAGGTGCTCGTTGTGTGCAAGGATCTCGACGACTTCAGCGAGATCCTCGAGCTCATCACACCCTCGCACGTTGTCATCGATCTGGGTGGTTGGCTGCGCGAGGCCATGCAGTCGGCGGACAACTACCACGGTCTCTATTGGTGACGTATGAGGATCCTTGTACTCACGTCCAAATTCATCTGGCCCCTGACCGATGGCGCGGTGATCCGCGACTACAACCTCCTCGTCGAGACGGCCAAACGCCACGACGTCTATCTACTGTGCTTTTTGTTCAAGCCTGAGGATCGCGAACAGTTTGGCGCGCTGGAGCCGTACTGCAAAAAGATCGTTGGCATCGATCTTCACCGGCCGAAGTGGAAGACCCTGAAGAACGCCGTCGTGGGTTCGGCGGGGGCGCATCCCTTTATCCTGCGTGAGTATCTTCGGCTCGATATGGCGGCGGCGATCGAGAAGGTGATCGCGGAAGAAAAGATCGATGTCGTCCACGCGCACTTCCTGCACATGGCGCAGTACTTCGCCGGCCCGAAATCGGCTGCCGTGGTCTTCGATACGCACAACCTCGAGCATATCCTGTGGCAGCGGCTGGCTTCGACGGGGGGCGATCCGTTGAAGCGTGCGTTCGCCGGTCTGCAGCACCCGAAGCTCCAGCGGTGGCACCAGGCCGTCGGGGTGAACTGCGAGGTCAATGTGACGTTGTCCGATGAGGACCGCGACGAGTATCTGCGGATCGCGCCCAATGCCGAGGTGATGACGGTCCCGAATGGGGCGGATACCAAATTCTGGCGGCCCATGCCGGAGATCGAGGTCGAGCCGCACTCGGTGATCTACTTTGGCAACTTGAGCTGGCCCCCGCAGGCCGACGCGGCGATTCACTTTCACGATGAGACGCTGCCGCGTATCCGGAAGGAATTCCCGGAGACGACATTCTACGTCGTTGGGCAGAACCCGCCCGAGTCGGTGAAGGCGCTGGCCGGTGAGAAGGTCGTGGTGACGGGGTTCGTCGATGATGTTCGTCCCTACATCGCGCGGTCGGCCGTTGTGGTGATGCCGCTGCGGATTGGCGCCGGTACCAAGCACCGGGTGTTTCAGGCGATGTCGATGGAGAAGTCGATGGTCGCAAGCTCGGTGGCCAAAGAGGGGATACCTTTGGTGCACGG
>CBDVBZ010000201.1:0-4062 GCA_965372355.1 uncultured bacterium
GCCAGCTGCAGCAGATCATCGACGCCGCCGTGCCGGCCGCGTCCAAACGGCTCCTCAAGGGTGCCACGTACACATTTGTTGATTTGTCAGCCCCTGGATGAAATTGCGGCATCGAGATCGTCGAGTCGTCTCTTGAACTCGGGATCGGTTCCTCCCCTGCGGAGACCTTTGTTGAGCCATTTGGTGACGGAATTGCGGTGTTTGTTGATGAGGGT
This sequence comes from uncultured bacterium, assembly GCA_965372355.1. Classification (GTDB taxonomy): domain Bacteria; phylum Krumholzibacteriota; class Krumholzibacteriia; order WVZY01; family WVZY01; genus CBDVBZ01. The sequence goes on from CBDVBZ010000201.1 coordinate 216, forward strand.
GGCGATGTCGCGGACCCTGAGTCCGTAACGGCCGGCCGCGAGCGTGGAGAGCTCAATTCGTCCACGTACCTGTTCCGGGGAACAGAAACGCGATGCCAAGCCGTCGAGAGCATTTCCGGAGGCCGCCTCGAATCTGGCTGCGAACTCACCGAGCTCGAGCTCGGCCCGCTCCTCGGCCAGCCCGAGGCCGTCGAAGGTGGTTGCATCCGGATGACGGTCAGCATCGGCGATCTTATCGACGTGGTTGGCCTGGATCCACCAAGGCAGCTCAGAGACGCCTGCGTTGGCCCACCGCGCCTCTGCAACCGAGCGCACCCTGAGGGTAGCCCTGTGCGTTTTAGGGCACGGCGCTAGACCACAACGTGGTGTCTCCCGACTCGAAGCCGTCGGCAAAGATCGCCGACGGAACCTGATAGCGAACCACTGTGACTGCATTTGAGAATCCGGCATCTGAAACGGCGGCATAATAAGCGGCATTGCCCGTGGCGAGTGATACAAAATTTACCGAATCTGGAGTAAAGCCCGGGTCGCCGAGATATTCCCAATTGCTTCCATTGTACCGTTGAACAGAGAGACGGAAGTTGTTGATCCAATCCCGGTATGCCACAACCGGACCGCCGAGGAAATAAGCCAGCGAGACCTGGGAAGAAACCCCTTCTGAGATAGCAGCTTGATCTACATATGACCAACTGGGTGCATCGTACCTCATGACAGAAACTGCCCCCACTCCTTCGGCAAACGCTACATAGGGGACACCGTTGCCGATGACCATGGAAGCGTACTCACCATCTCCATTGGATATGTCAAACCCACCCACTGGTGACCAACCGCTTCCTGTCGTTGAGATCACAGATAGCGCGCCGCTGGCATTTTCTGTATAAGAGACATAGGTTGTGCCGTTGTGCCGCTCGAGATCAATAAAGTCCTCGGCCCCGCTTCCCGCTACCACTGTCGGATCACCGGCATAGATCTGCCATGAAGAGCCGTTGAAATAGCTCACCTCGACATTACTCAAACCAAGTGTCGTGAAACCCTCACGGTAGGCGACATAGATCGTTCCAGCATCCACGAGAAGACTGCTGAATGTGACATCGTATGTGGAGATCCCCCCAGGTGAGTCAATATAGTTCCAATCTGCTCCGTCAAACTCCATCACAGATAGACCGCCATCTACCCCAGGGGTATCATCACTGAAAGAGATGAGTGGTGTGCCGCTATCCACATAGAGTGCTACATGTGTGGCCGTGTGACCGGTAATCTGACTTGCCCCCACGTACTCCCATGTTTGGCTGCCGAACTCTTCGAACTTCATGACACTGACGCTGCCGACGAGGCCTTCCTGAAAGGCTACGTAGATTGTTCCTGTCACCTTGTCGATTCCGACATTTACGAATCTGGCATCAGCACCAGAAAAGCCTGCGCTCCCAACAACTTCCCACGTACCGGGAGACACTGCACCGATGACACCGGAGCTCGTCGCAGCTAACACGAAAATCATGGTCACGAGAACAAGCTTCAACATCCCGCTCATACTTCGTCCTCCAAGGAATAGTAATGACATTTGTCATTGTGCCAGGTACCGCTTGGCCGAACTGTTGTATATATTGTTCAATTGAGCATGTCAACAAGAGAAAGAGACGCTGTCGCATGAGTTGATGTGGCAAATGGCCACCAAGCCGATTCAAAAACCGTATTTCCATCCGTGTCCATCCGTATCGATGTATCGATGCCATCCCGGCCAGGAGAATCTAAACAAGGGTGCCACTAACATTGCGGAACGTGGCGTGCGCCAAGCAAAGCTCGGGGAAGGAGGAAGAGATGACATGAGATGAGTCGTTTCGGAAGCCTTCCGAACAGATCCTGCGGGTCGAGTCCCGTCCGGGTAAGGCCGGCCACCGCCCGGAAGCGAGTCTTGCGTGGCGCTCGGACAACCTCCGCTGTCTTCTCGAGCGCTTCAAGCCGGGAACGAATTTTGCGCCACCAATGCGACGGGTGCAGATTCCGAAAGGAGACGGGAGCAAGACCCGCCCGATCGGGATACCGACCTTTGAGGACAAGGTCCTGCAACGGGCGGTGCTGATGGGGCATTTCTCTTACGGCCTGACCGGTAACGGAGGGCTCCCGGTGCGTTTCGTCACCAGCTCGCGTAGATCTGGCACTACTGGCTGCGGCGTCGGTCGCAGCGGTGGTGCCTGAATTGAGGCCGGTTTGCCCGACTTCTGAAGCGTTACCCGCTACCGCCACCCAAGGTCGTCCACTCGATCTACCGTCACGCAGCGAACCCATGCGCCTGAGGAACCGGATGCATGGAATCCTACGCGTCCGGATCCGTGGGGGGCCCAGCGGGTAACCGCCCGGGTCTACCCGGTACCCTAGAAAGCCGCCAGCAGCCGTGATGGGGTTTTCGGCCGGGCCTCTAGGGTACTGAATTCGACCACGCCGTGGTGTTCCCCGACTCGAAGCCGTCGCGGAAGATCAGCTCGGGCGGCACCGCGTTGAGCTCGAAGGAGCCGACGTCACACGTACCGTCGGTGCGCGGACCGCCGCGTTGATCCACCTCGGGACAGTTGCCCTCGCCACCGCCCACGCCGCCGCCGTCGACAGCGACGCTCGTGGGTCCCAGCGCGTGAGTGCGCGTGGGTCCGCCGTACCAGTCGAGTGCATGGAGAGCGAGCTGGGCGCCCGAAACGTTGACCTGGTCGCCCTCTGCGGTGAGGTCGCACGTATCACCTGGGCCCTCGATGTTGTGCCCGCTCGAGAGGAATCCCGAACCGAAGCAGGCCGTGCCCGAGCTCCTGCCGATGTTGATGATGGTGCCCTTGAGGACGACGGTCGTGGCCGAGGTCACAATCGCCAGGCCGTTGGTGATTTCCGTGGCGATGTTGTAGCTCACGGTGGAGAAGACGAGCGCCGTGGTGCCGTTTCCGAATGCGGCCAGACCACCTCCCTGGGCCGCTGTGTTGCCGCTCACAGTCGAGTTCTCGACGTACAGGACGCCGCCCGAGCTCTTGAGCCCACCACCGTAGCCGGTGCTCGTGTTCTCCGTCACGAGACACCGATCCAACGTCACGTTCGCCTGGGAGGACAGGACCCTCAGACCGCCGCCGCCGTCTGAGTAACCGTTTCGGATCGTCAGCCACTCCATCTTCACGATCACCCCGGCCACCACGTCAAACACCCGGTCGATGCCGCCGCCGTCCACGATGGAGGGCAGGTAGGCGTCGCCCATGATGGTCACCTCGCTCTTGATGTCGAGATCCCCTGTCGCTGCGTCGTCCTCGCCTGTTCCCGGGATCGAGAGCGTGTAGACCCCGGCGGGGAGGTAAATGATGTCGGCGCCGGACGTGGCGTTGGAGGCGATGATGGCCTCGCGGAGGGAGCAATCCGTCACATCGCACGATCCATCGGCGGTGTCCGCAGTCTTGTTGACGTAGAAGTCGTCTGCACGGGCCAGGGGGACGACCGTCAGCGACGTGACCAGGATCAAAGGAATCCAGTTCATGGTGTTTTCCTTTCTTTGAGAGGCAATTGTATCAAATATTAGCAGCGTGTACCGCATTGGCCCATCGCGATCAGCGGAATAGAATCGAGAATGTTATTTGGCCCAATACTAACCGCGCCAGGCACCGCTTTGCAGACTTGGGTCAACTCTGAAAACGACAGATCGGCAAAGCGGTGGCACCTTTATCTCTATTTTCTTTTTGGCGCCTTTTCGGCCTGTTGACAATAAACCATTATGGAACCATATTGGTTGCAAGGGAGGGCCCATGGCAACGATCACCGTAAAGAACATACCTGACGAGTTGTACGCCCGATTGAAGGCGGTTGCCGAGAGCAACCGGCGCAG
>CBDVBZ010000202.1:0-4039 GCA_965372355.1 uncultured bacterium
ACTCGAACTGCCAGGGCAAGCCGCTCTCTACCAGAACTATCCAAACCCTTTCAATCCCTCCACGATCATCCAGTACGATGTTGCTGAGGAGGGTATGGTGCAGGTCCGTGTTTACGATGTAACCGGAGCGCTCGTTAAAGTTCTCGAATCACGGCACCGCGAACGCGGCCGCTACGAAGTCGGCTGGAACGGTGAGAACGATCGCGGAGAACACGTCTCATCCGGTATCTACTTCTACAAACTGGTGACGAAGGGTTTTTCGCAAACCAAGAAAATGCTGCTTCTGAAGTGATCGCAGCAGCAACCCAGTTGGATCACACCGACCGTCCTGTGACCTCGGCTATTGAGCCAGCACATCGCCGTCACGGCCCGCGGGCCGGTGACAGCTGCGCGGCGGTCCGGGAACGAGAACACAGTCGCTCCCCACAAACTCCGGGTCTTCACCGGTTGAACCCCACAGAAAAAGAACAACCTCTATGCGCGAGCCCCTTCGCCAGGGGCGAGGCGTTGGCTCCTCGAGGTCCCGCAGACGGAACGTCAGGATCATGTCATCGTAGCCGTCGAGCCCGGTGTCCGAGCAGGCACACTCGCCGCCTTCGGGCGAGGGAGTTGCGATGTCGCGGATGACGGTGCGAACCGGCAGGGCATCCCCTAGCCTGAGACTCTCGGGTATCACGTCGTTCACGTCGAGCTCCGGTGTCCCCAGAAGAACAACCCGCAGAAATCCCCGGGATCGCATCGCGAGCGGATTCGGACAGAGGTGCGGCCGGATGTCGATCGCCGCCTCCGTAAAGAGCGGCACAATGTTGACTCTGAAGCCCGCGCGGGTTCTCTGTCCTGTATCGTCCATGACCTCGACGTGAAAGACGTGTACGCCAAAGCTGAACGTGCGCGGTGTCGAGCACGCCTCACCGTCTGTGAACGGCACAAAATCCGTTTCCCACGCCATGTCGTCGTTCAAATCCAGGATATCCCAACCGTAGCGGTACTCGTGACCCTCGTTGGGTCCGGCCACCGTCCAGCAGAATTCGACAGACTTGCCCGAGGGGAGATCGATGCTCAACGGTGGTTCCTCGATGCCCGCTACAACGCGCGGGAATATGTACCGGCCGGTCACGACCATAACGGGCGGTCCTTCGGTCGTTTGCCGATCGAGTGCGGCGGGGTCATCGGTCAGAGCCCGGTCGGACTCCTGAGGCCCCTGGGTCTGTTGGCAGCTGACGCCAAATACAAGAAGGAGTGCGCAGGGCAAAACGAAGCGTGATCTCATTGGATGGCCTCCTTGGAGGAGAGCGAAAAGGGTGAGGTAGCGCTTTATGTTACCAGTCCAAGATGCTGAGTTCAAGCACGATACAGCGTGCCTCCTCGTGCGCCCCGGCCCGCCGCTAACCCAGCTCCTCCAGCCTCCGTACGAACTCCCCGGTGGCCCGTTCGAGCTCGGCGGTTGCCTCCTCGAGCTCGCCGAACAGACGGTCGACGTCCTGGTTCAGCCGGGTGCATGCCCGGGAGAGCTCGGCAATGGCCGCCGCATCGCCTTCGGCCGCCGCCCGCTCGAGACCCGATGTGGCTGACCCAGCTTCGGCCTCGAGGGCCACGATCCGGGCCTCCAGATCATCGACCTTCTTCTTCAACGGCGTCAGAGCGCGTGACCGTTCCGTGAGGATCCTGGCGCGGACCTGCCGCAGCTTCTTCTTATCCAGTGCGGGCGTCGCAGCCTCTTGCTCGATAGGGGACTCCTTCTTGGCAGCGGAGTCATCGATTTCCCACCCAACCCGATCGAGAAAGTCCTGATACGAGCATTCGTACACGCGTACGTCGCCACGATCGAACACAACGAACCGCGTGGCCAGCGTGTGCAGGAACATCTCGTTGTGTGTGACCATCACCACGGCTCCATCGAACGCGTCGACGGCGGCGAGGAGCGAGTCACAGGAATCCATATCGAGGTGGTTGGTCGGCTCGTCGAGCAGCAGAAGATTGCACGGGGACACGATGAGCCTGCCCAGCATGACCCGGCTTTTTTCGCCACCCGACAAAACGGATATCCGCTTGAGCGCGTCGTCGCCGCTGAACATCATCGCCCCGGCGGCATTGCGTGCCGTTTGCGCGATACAGCTATTGTCGGCGGCAAGGATCTCGTCGACAACGCTGCGTTGCGGATCGAGTCCGCTGACATTGGTTTGTACGAAATACCCGAGTTGCAGCTCACCGTGCGGACGGACGCGACCGTGACGGGGCTCGAGCTCGCCCGCTAGAACGCGCAGCAGGGTCGATTTGCCCTTGCCGTTCGGGCCGATGACACAGATACGGTCACGCGAGAGGATCTCGAGCGAGAGTCGAGAGAACAGATCGGGCCCACTGTTGTAACCGAAAGACACATCCTCGACGCGCATCATGTGCCGGGTGTTGAACGGTGCGTAGTTGAATGAGAAGTCGAGTGTTTGGATCCTGTCGAGCCTCTCGATCCTTTCGTGTTTGGCCAGGTACTTCATTCGTGACTGCACGCGTGTCGCCAGGGTGTTCTTGGCGCGAAAACGCACGATGAATCGTTCAATCTCTCGCCGTTTCTTCTCGTCGTTGATACGCGTTTTCTCGTAGATCTCTTCTTCCTGAAGAATCTGTGTGTAGAGCTTTTCTGTGCCGCCCTCGATTTTCTTGGCGCGCTTGCGGTGAATGGCGACGGTATGCGTGACCACGCGGTCCATGAACGAACGATCGTGCGTGATCAACATCAGCTCGGCAGGCCACGTCTGCAGAAAACGCGAGAGCCAGCGGATCGACACGACATCCAGATAGTTGGTGGGCTCATCCAGCAGCAACAGATCGGGCTCCGACACCAATACTCCGGCCAGGTTGAGACGAACCTGGAAGCCGCCGGAAAGTCGCTCCGGTGGGAGCGACATGTCACGCTCGCTAAAGCCAAGCCCCGACAGGATCTTTTCCGCCCGCCAGCTTTGCGTACGCTTGTCCTCGGGTAGTCCGGACATGGCTTGGTCTAGCGTGGTCGGGTGCGAGAACCGGAGGTGCTGATCGAGATGGCCGATACGGTAGCGGCGAGGGATCATGATCGTCCCCCCGTCCGCCTGGGTGTCTCCGAGGATAAGTCTAAAAAGCGTGGTCTTGCCGTGCCCGTTTCGACCCACGAGGCCGACGCGTTCCCGCCGGTTGACGTTGAACGTTACGCCCTCGAAGAGCACCTGGTCGCCGAAGGACTTGCTGATGTTGGATATCTTGATCATGGGGATGTCGGAAATATACCTGTAACCCACCGCGTTTTACACCATAGAAAAAGCCGGTTGCGGCGGGCCGATTGGCACCATACGGCCGCCGACTCAACGGTCGGTACATACACTAACTGATTGATGTTACAGACGATTGTCCACACCGTGGTCCGCGCGACCCATTTTTGCAGCGTACCGGCGCCTCGTTTCCAGATCGGTGTTTGCGCAAGTTGTTCGTATGAACGCGATTCGAGACTTCAAAAACCCTTGGATTTGTGGTACAATAGGGGTCTAAGGGCCCATGGAAATGGGTCTTCTTTGGCTGCACGAAGCAGAGAACTACATCCGACCACCAGAAGGACATACAGCGTGGGGCGACTACTCCTTGGTGTTCTGGTTGCGGCTGCCTCGCTATCTATTGCATGGAGTGACCTGGAGGGGCAAACGGCTCCTTCCCAGGAACCTGCCGGCGCATCTCCAGATGCGACGAATGTGCCAGGACAGTACATCGTCGTCTTTCATGATGAGACGCCCGATGCACTGGCGATAGCGAATCAGATCTCCCTAAAGCATGGCGGAGACATCCGCTACATGTACGAGCACGCCCTCAAGGGGTGCGCCATAACGCTTACGCCACAGGCGGCAGAGGTCCTGCGTGCGAACCCCAACGTGGCGTATGTCGAGCCCGACCGCTACGTCCAGGTCTTTGGAACCCAAACCAACCCGCCCAACTGGGGCCTCGATCGGATCGATCAAACCGATCTGCCGTTGAACAACACGTACAACTATGGCAACGACGGCTCCGGGCTCAACGTCTA
>CBDVBZ010000203.1:0-4025 GCA_965372355.1 uncultured bacterium
GCCTCACCCGGGCCATGTACAAAACCGAAGAGGGGCCGGTCATCTGGCGCGAGAGTAAGTGCATGGGCTGTCGCTTCTGCATGGTTTCGTGTCCGTTTGATATCCCCCGGTTCGAGTACGACAGCGCGGTACCCAAAATCCAAAAATGTATTTTTTGCTTCGATCGCCTGGAACGTGGTGAGCAGCCCGCCTGCGTTCAGGCTTGTCCGGTGGACGCGCTTCAATTCGGCACCCGGCGCCAGCTCGTCGATCTTGCCAAGAGCCGGATCTACCAGAATCCCTATCAATACCATCACCACGTATACGGTGAGCACGAGGTGGGCGGTACGGGCTGGCTCTACCTCTCGCCGGTGCCGTTCGATCAGATCGGGTTTCGCACGGACCTCGGCAACGAATCGATGCCCTCGCTCAGCCAAAGCTTTCTCTACTCCGTACCGCTCGTTTTCCTCCTTTGGCCGGTGTTCCTGAACGGCATGCGCCGGGGCCGGTCCGACGATGACGAGGCGCTGCAAGAGATCCCGGACACCCGACCCGGAGATGCAACATGATGCCGGGGAAGGGCCGGCCGCAAATCGGCAACGCGGCGCAACTGGTGTCGTTTTTCAAAAGCGAGTTGAGGCCGAGGGGAAAGCTGTTGACTCCGTTCAACGTGATCTCGATTCCAATCATTCTGCTCGGCGTGGTGCTCATCGTGATCCGGTTTACCCTGGGGATCGGGTCGATCACCAATCTTTCCCAGGACTCGCCCTGGGGGATCTGGATCGGTTTCGACGTGGTCACCGGCGTGGCATTTGCCGGCGGTGCCTACGTTGTGACCTTTCTCGTCTACATTCTGGGGGCCAAGAAGTACCACCCCATCGTCCGGGCGACCGTGCTCAACGGCTTTCTCGCCTATGTGTTCTATGCGGGCGCGCTGCTCCTGGATCTCGGACGGCCCTGGAACGTGATCAACCCGATCATCGGTAACTCTTTCGGGGTCAGTTCGGTTCTGTTCCTGGTGGCCTGGCACTTCATGCTTTACATGATCGCCGAGTTCATTGAGTTTTCGCCCGCCGTGGCGGAGTGGTTGGGTTGGCGTCGTGTCCGCAGGGTCGTCGGCGCGTTGACCATCGGATCGGTGATCTTCGGTATTACCCTGTCGACGCTGCACCAGTCCGGACTCGGGGCGTTGTTCCTGATGGCCAAAACCAAGATCCACCCGTTGTGGTACTCCGAATTCATTCCGGTAATGTTCTTTGTCTCCAGCGTGTTTGCCGGGCTTTCGATGGTGATTTTCGAAGGATCGATCAGCCACCGCGTTTTCCGAACCCGCCTCAGCCACGAACAGCACGTATCGCACGACGGTATCCTGCTCGGACTGGGCCGGATCTGCACCGGCGCCATGTTCGTCTATTTTTTCCTGAAGGTTCTGACCCTCATTCACGGGCAGCATTGGACGTTGCTGGGCACCGGGTGGGGCCTGTGGTACCTGGTGGAGGTCGTCGGTTTCGTGGCAATCCCCGGTTTCCTGTTTTTCCGGGCGGTGAGGCGGCGAAACACCGGCCTGGTTCGTCTGGCGTCGATCCTGACCATGGTGGGGATCATCCTGAATCGGCTGAACATCTCGGTCATCGCCTTTCAGTGGCAGGCCGCCGTTCCCTACATCCCCTCGTGGATGGAGATCGAAGTGACATTGGCCATCATCTTCTGTGAGATCTGGGTGTTCCGGTGGGTCGTCAACCGCATGCCGGTCTTGAGTGATCCGCCGTCGTGGGCCCTGGAGTTCGAAGACGGGCACGCGCGCGGGCTGCCGTCAATCGATCGCGAAATGTCCGGGGCGGGCGTCAAACATCAACCCGATTATTTCGAAACAACCGAACTGGAAAGGTGACAACATGGATGGGTTCTCCTTCGTCGATATTTTCGCCACCAAGGGCATCGAGTACCTGGTGGTCATTGCCTTTCTCGTTCTATTTGTGTTTTTCGCGCGGGCCATCAGCTCCGGCGACTCGAGAAGCGGTAAGGCCGCTGGAAAGGACTAACAACCATGCGATTGGGGAACATCAGGGGAAGCAGCGCGCGTCGGATCAGGTATGCCTTCTGCATATCCCTCAGTGCCGGCCTGCTAACAATCGGTTCGACCATTATTGCCCAAGACCACTTCGTTCCGGAGTCGGACCCGTCCCTCGTCTGCTCCATTTGCCACAGCTGCAACTTTCCGACCCTCGAAGACCTGTGCCTCAAGAAGAGTTTTTGTCTCAGGTTCGAGGCGCAGCCCGGCCAGGTGGGCAGCCTAGGTCGTTCCGTCATGGTCCTCGACGAACTCGAGAGCGTCTATGATCCGGTCTACTTCAGCCACGGCGTCCACGCCCAGATGAGCGAGATGAAGGGTGGCTGCGAAAATTGCCACCACTTCGTTCCTCCCTCGGCCGGGCACCCCTCCTGCAAGGAATGCCACACTCCAGAAGGACGCCGCAACGGCAAGGTCCAACCCGGCCTGAAGGCAGCCTACCACCGGCAATGCATGGGCTGTCACACCGAATGGGACACCGAGGCTCACTGCGAGGTTTGCCACGTGAAAAAAGAAGGGGGGATGAGTCCTACCCAAATCGCCCGGGTCCGCGACAAACGGCATCAGGGGCACACGTTGAAAATGATAGAACTGATCGTTTTCGAGACGGATTACGATGACGGCGACAAGGTGCCATTCCACCATCTGAATCACGTCGAGAAATACGATCGAGATTGCAGCGTGTGTCACAAAAACGAAGGCTGCGCCAACTGTCACATTCACGGATCGGAATCGCATCCATTGGGGTTGATTGGCGACATCGACCTTCACGACACCTGTTACCAGTGCCACAACGAGGACGACGGTTGTGAGCAGTGTCACGGTCGCAATCCCAACGACCTTTTCGACCACGCCACGACGGGTTGGAAACTGAAGCCCTTCCACAAGGTCCTGGCGTGCACGAGCTGTCACAAAGTCCGCGGTAAGTACACCGCCAACAACCCGCGCTGCGAGACCTGCCATGCCGACGGGTGGAAGGTAGACCGGTTCAACCACGGGATTACCGGTGTAGTGCTCGACGATGTCCATGTCGAGTTCGACTGTGACGAATGTCACACCGGTGGCATCGGCACGCCGGCCATGTGCAGCGAGTGCCACGACGATGGCCGTCGCTACACGCCTCACGCCAGCTTCGGGATTGGAGCCGATGCAGGGAATTGACCCGAAACCGCAACCAAGGGAGATGCCGTGAAAACGGAGTTTTTTCTGACGATCGTCATACTGGCCGCTGGAATTCTGCCGGGGTGTGGTTCTGAGGATTCTTCGCGCGAAGAAACGTACGGGGAAATCACAGTCAAGGAAATCTCTCAACAAACACCGGAGCACGCCGACCTGTTGTTCGAGAACGACTACGTCATGGTGGCGGATTTCCACGTCGAACCCGGTCAGAAGATCCCCGCCCACTACGGTAGGAACCGGGCTGTTTACGCTCTGAACGACTTCAAGATGAAGTTTACCTTCGGCGATCACCAGATCGTCGAAGAACCGAAACAGAATTCTCTCCACTGGCACGATGAGGGGGTTCACTCCGCGGTGAACGTGGGTGATAAAGTCGCTCGTTTCGTCGTGGTTTATCGTAAGCTCTCGCGGTTGTTCGAGTACTCTGTGGTCGGTGGTGCGGAGGACTTCACGTGCGTTGCGCCAGGCAAATCAGAGGTGCTCCTGGAGAATCCTTACATGCGCGTAGCCCGGTTCGTTCTACGGCCGGGGGAATCTCTTCCAAGGCACCGGGGACTGAACCGGGTCGCGTATGCGCTGACCCCGTTCACGGTGAGCTATGCCTCGGACAACTGGACGATCGATCAGACCTTCGAGGCAGGTAGCGTCCAGTACTACGAGGCTGACACCCACTCTATCACGAATATTGGAAACACCGAGGCCAGGTACCTGATGTTCGAGATGCGGGAATGACGCGTCGGCTCCGGGAGTGAGCTAGCGGGACTCCGGTTTCATGTACTTCGAGTCCGGGTGCAGA
>CBDVBZ010000204.1:0-4025 GCA_965372355.1 uncultured bacterium
TGCGGACACCGGGTCTCGTGGATTGTGATTTCGGCTTCGGCCTGACCGATTCCTCACGGCGCTTCTCGTAACGTTTGATTTGCTGCCGTTCTGCCGGTGGCAGGACCATCTTTTCGTATTCGCGGCCGCCCCTCTTGATCTTTTCCACCGTCACGTCCACGGGACGGATCTTTGTTCTCGTGCGTTTTTCGATGTATCCCGTTTCCGGTGCCTTGCGTCGGACCTGGCTCTTCGGCACACGCTCCCAAACCGCTGAACGGTTTTTGATCCGGTAGCGGCCGACGTTGCTTTGCATGAAGTGGTTCGTGCGGACTCCCATCCAGATGAAGTCCGAGTGAACATCCCACGGTTCGGCGATGTAATACCCCGGGGGTGGTATCGGCGCCCAGAAGACGTAGTTGCCGTAATGCATCCACGACACGCGCGCCGGGAACCACTGGTCTCCGGCCATCCACACCCACCCGTATATGGCATCGTAATGCCAGAAACCGTAGTGATAGGTCGCCCATCCAAAGGGCTCGTAAGACACCCACGTCCAGCCCCACTCACTCCATAGCCAGTTGCCGTGGTAATACGGCTGCCAGCGCACATCGACGTAGGGTTGCCACACCCAACCCATCGGGCCGGTTTCGATCCATTCGCCCCAGTATGACAGTTCTTGAAAAGGCCCGTCGTAGTAGTAGGGCTCGGGCTCTATGTACTCGACATACTCCGGCGGTGAACTCGCCACCCGCGTGTACGTACATCCCGCCGCCATCAGACCCATGACGATGAGGACAACAACACTCGCCAGTGTGAGAGTACGCTTCATTTCGGGAGAATATTCTTTTTGCATCGCGTTGCCTCCCCGCGGGGAATCGTGTGCCATCAAACATGGCTGGTTGGCGGGCTCGATCCAACCCCCCGGTGAGATATTAGCACCGCGACATCGTGTGGGCACAAATAAAAAAAACCGGCGTCGCAAGTATTGCGCCTGCGACCCCGGCTTTCGTTGAGCAACGGAGAATACCGCGCCCGTGCGGTAACAGGCCGCCATTATACCAGGGTCCGCGCTGAATTTCCACAACACCCGTGTAACGCCAATTGATGAAAGAGGTTCCGGCAAGGCGCCCAACAGACCCGCTTGTCCGATTGCGAGGCATCGGGCGCGAGATCGTCCATTCCCTATAAATCACCGATCCGTTATACTGGGACGCGCCAAGGAGGTTGCATTGAACAAACTAAACAGAGAAGAATTCAAGAAAACAATCGATACAAAGTTGGGCAAGGTCGCTTACTACGATGTGCCAGGGCTGGATCGTCTCGGGGCGGGAGATGTCGCGCGGTTGCCGTATTCGATCCGAGTTCTCCTGGAGAGCGCGCTAAGAAACATCGATGGATTTCGGGTGACCGAAGAGGACGTGCTCAAGATTCTGGCGTGGAAGCCGAAGCAAGATCCGCGTTCCGAGATCGCATTCAAACCGTCCCGCGTCGTGCTACAGGATTTCACGGGTGTGCCGGCGATTGTCGATCTTACGGCGATGCGTTCGGCAATGGATCGATTGGGTAAGGACTTCCGCAAGATCGATGTCCAGGTACCGTGTGATCTCGTAATCGATCATTCCGTCATCGTCGATGCATATGGATCAAAAGACGCGTATCGAACCAATATCGAGAGGGAGTACGGACGCAATCGCGAGAGATACGAACTGCTCAAATGGGCCCAGGAGGCGTTCAGCAAACTCCGCGTCGTCCCGCCGGGTACGGGCATCGTACATCAGGTCAATCTCGAATACCTCGCCCAGGGTGTCTTTGCCGTGGAGCGCGATGGTGAAACGATCGCTTTTCCCGACAGCCTGGTGGGAACGGACAGTCATACGACAATGATCAACGGTATCGGCGTGGTCGGTTGGGGTGTGGGCGGCATCGAAGCGGAGGCGGTGATGTTGGGTGAGCCGATCTACATGCTTTTGCCGGACGTCGTTGGGTTCAAGCTGACGGGACGGCTTCGCGAAGGGGTTACGGCGACGGATCTGGTGTTGACGGTAACGGAGAAGCTTCGGGAGAAAGGTGTCGTCGGCAAGTTCGTGGAATTCTACGGAGAGGGTCTGGCCACAATGAGTCTGCCCGACCGCGCGACGATAGCAAACATGTCGCCGGAGTACGGTGCGACGATGGGCTATTTCCCGGTGGACGACGAGAGCCTGCGTTACTATCGGCTTACCGGCCGCGACGAAAAGCAGATCGATCTTGTCGAGAAGTACATGAAAGCCCAGGGGCTGTTTTTGACGCCGGATGCGCCCGAGCCCGAATACTCCAGCCACGCGGAGCTGGATCTTGCGGCGGTGCATTCGAGCGTCGCAGGTCCCAAGAGGCCGCAGGACCGCGTGCCGGTCCCCAATCTGAAGAAGAGCTTTCACGACGTGTTGACGACACCCGTCAAGGACGGCGGTTTCGGGATCAGTCGTGATGATCTTGCGAAGCGTGTCACCGTTGCCGGCAACGACAATGAATCGATGGGTCACGGTTCGACAATCATCGCAGCGATCACGAGCTGCACGAACACGTCGAACCCCTCCGTCATGATAGCGGCCGGACTGCTGGCAAAAAATGCCGTCGAACGCGGCTTGAAGGTCAAGGGTTATGTCAAGACCAGCCTCGCGCCGGGTTCCAGGGTGGTAACAGACTACTACAATGCCGCCGGGCTGGATTCATACCTCGAGCAGCTCGGTTTCTACACCGTTGGGTATGGATGCACGACATGCATCGGCAACAGCGGTCCGCTTACCGAGCCGGTTGAGAGTGCGATCAAGGAAGGTGATCTGGTGGCCGCATCGGTCTTGAGCGGCAACCGCAATTTCGAAGGACGTATTCATCCGCTGTCCAAAGCGAACTACCTTGCCAGCCCCCCGCTGGTGATCGCCTACGCGCTTGCCGGTACCGTTGATATCGATCTCGAGAACGACTCGTTGGGCAAGGGAAAAGACGGAGAGGATGTTTTCCTAAAGGATATCTGGCCGAGTCAGCGTGACGTCAACGAGTTGATACGCACCGTCGTAAAGGCCGATGATTTTCGAAAGGAATACGGAGACGTCAACACGGGAAACGATAAATGGAACGAGATCGATGTCGCCGCGTCCGAGCGCTACGACTGGCGTGCTGATAATACGTACATTCAGGAGCCGCCTTTCTTCGCCGGGATCGAGGACGGACCGGCGGGCATCGAACCGGTCGAAGGCGGACGGGTTCTTGTGATGCTCGGTGACTCGGTCACGACCGATCATATCTCACCGGCGGGCGCGATATCGCCGGACAGCCCGGCGGGGAAGTACCTCGAAGGGATCGGTGTCAAACCGACCGACTTTAACAGCTATGGCTCGAGGCGCGGCAACCACCATGTGATGCTTCGGGGAACGTTTGCCAACGTCCGGCTTCGCAACCTTCTCGCTCCGGGCACCGAGGGTCCGTGGACCGTTTACCACCCCGACAATCAGCAAATGAGTATCTACGACGCGTCGTTGAAGTACGGCGAGTCAGGGACACCGCTGATCGTTCTTGCCGGCAAGGAGTACGGGTCCGGGTCGAGCCGCGATTGGGCCGCGAAAGGCACGGCGCTGCTGGGCATCCGTGCGGTCATTGCGGAGAGCTACGAACGAATCCACCGCAGCAACCTCGTCGGCATGGGCGTGCTGCCCCTCCAGTTTGCCGAAGGCGAATCATGGGAGTCCCTCGGTCTCCGGGGCGACGAGACCATTGACATCCCCGGACTTGCAGAGGACTTGAAGCCTGGTTCGACGACCCGGGTCGTCGCCACCGCCGGGGACGGCTCGGCTAAGGAGTTCGATGTGCGGATTCGCATCGATGGCGATGTCGAGGTCGAGTACTATCGAAACGGGGGTATCCTGCGGACTGTGCTAAAACGGCTCGCCGACGCGTGAGAGGACCGGGCTTGCCGACGCGCGAGAGGACCGGGCTCACCGACGTGTGAGAGGACCGGGCTCACCGACGTGTGAGAGGACCGGGCTCACCGACGTGTGAGAGGACCG
>CBDVBZ010000205.1:0-3971 GCA_965372355.1 uncultured bacterium
AAGGCCACGTTGGCAGCCCGGCACTCCTCCAGAGCCTCGGGAAAAGCCTGCACACGCTTAAGGCACCCCACCAGATCGACGAGCTCATGACAAAGCGTGACCGGGTGTCGAAAACCCAAGAATTTCGTGGCCCACGGCACGACGATCACCTTACGCCCCAGCATCAGTCCCCAGTACGCACCGTGGTACGTGCTCGTAATAACGGTCTCCCCGGACGCGAGAAACGCCAGTGCTCCGTTGAGGTCTCCGCTGCCGTTTCCCATTCTGGGCAAGTCCTCTATTTCCAATCTCTTACGGCCAACATGATCGTAAACGACCACCTCGTGCTCGGGCTCCGTGGCGCGGTGTCGATCGAGCGCCGGGTGCATACAGCTCGCGCACGGCACCCAGTCATACCCGCAACCGTAATCCCGTATCCCGTGCATGTGAAACGAGTCCATGATGTCCTTTATGCCGGAATAGTCAATCGGGCCCTCGAAGGGCGTTCCGGTCAGACCGAGGCCGGCCAGACGTGTCCTGGCGATTCTGCCGATCTTGCCGAGGCCGCGGTAACGGATATGACGGTTCACCGCCTTCGTGTAATCGTTGTGTCCGATCCCCCACGAGATAAGTTTTCCCTTGTTGTTTTCGCAGAGGTATCGCAGCCGCTTTGCAAACGTCTTTCGAGCGAGCAGTCCCCCACCGCCAACGATCACATCGGCGTCGAGACGCATGGGTTCATCGCAGGGGCCGATCTCGAGCTCTAGCGATGGCGTGTCAAATTCGAAATAGTAGAGAGGGGACGAATAGGTATCGCCAGAGTTGTTCTCATCGATTCGATGGTAGTTCAGCAGCATGGATGATCTCGTTCGTTTGTTGCGTTACCGCTGCGATTTCTCTAATGCAGGAATCTCGGGGCCAGGGATCAACGACGAGATTCCGACTCGGCCTCTGGCAGAGGCACGAGTACTTTCTCCAGATTGTGTCTCTGTTTGAGCATGAAATAGAACTGCTCCTCTTCGACGAGCTTTCGATAGTGCTCCATGTCGCGTTTGCCGATGACGCGCGCCGGGTTCCCCGCCACGATCGAGCCCGGTTCACACGATTTCGTGACAACGGCGCCAGCGCCCACGATACTGCCCTCGCCAATACGGACACCGGGCATGATGATCGCCCGCAACCCGACCCACACACACCGCTCTATAATGACTGGCATCAGCAATTCGACGCTGTCATAAGGCAGGATCTCGGCGTCTTTGAAATTGTGCATATCCGTCATGATCGCGACTTCGGGCCCGAAAATGACGTGATCGTGGATCTCTACGCCGCCCATACCGTAGACATGCGTTCGCGGGCCGATATAGACATAATTGCCAACGGTGGATCGCTCGGGGCAGCGCACCTCGACACTCCCGGGACATTCCACGCCCGTGCCCACCGATCGGAACTTCGCATGCACACTCCGTCCGTTCATGTGCGAACCCTTCCGCCAGGAAGACAGGAACCGCCGCTTGAACCTCGCAACCGGATTTCGCATCCAAACCACCTGTTATATGTCTGTTTGCAACCGCCTTTCCCGCGGCGGTCGCCGCCAATCAATCAAAGCACACCCTTTAGTTGGTCGTTCCCACCGTCCAGCGGTGCGGAAGACAAACGGCTCCGGCCGGTGCTTCGGCGGAAATAAAACGCTCGCCCACCGTACCGGGGACAACCTCGAACGACGTAGCTGCCTCGACATAGTCCTGTACATCCGGACCCGTCTCTATCAGCACATTCATCCGGTAACGACCCGGGGCCAACACAAGATCATCGATATCACATACAATTGTGGACCCCAGTGCGGCATCCACGGTGTCTGCCTCACTCGCGATCCCCGTGCTAAAATGTGCGACCTTGTAATCCTGCTGATCGATAATCGTGAAACGACAACAGGTCCCTCTCAACAGCTTGTCGAACGTGAACTGGACACGCGCCGGGCCACCGGCTGCAAGCGCCGCATCAGGACCCGCGCCCGGTACACTCAGCGTTATATCCATAAGTCGCATGTGACCCATTCCCGCGCGGTCGGTCCGATCCGCCAGCGCCTGCTCCGCGTACTGCTCGAAGCCGGCCAGGTATGTATCGATAACCGCGTCCGGGGTCCCCGTCATTGCGACCGCCCCGTCTTCGAGGAGCAGGGCCCGCGTGCACAACCGCTTCACAGAGCCCATGTTATGGCTGACGAAGAGGACGGTCCTGCCGGATCTCGATACCTCGTCCATCTTGCCAAGGCACTTCCTCTGAAACGCGTGGTCACCCACGGCGAGCACCTCATCGACGATGAGGATCTCGGGGTTGAGGTGCGCCGCCACGGCAAACCCAAGGCGGACACGCATCCCGCTGGAGTAACGCTTGATCGGTGTGTCCAAGAACTTATCGGTCTCAGCGAATGCAACGATTGCATCGAACTCGCGTTCGATCTCCGTTTTCTTCATTCCCAGAATCGCCCCGTTGAGATAGATGTTCTCTCTGCCGGTCAGCTCGGGATGAAAACCCGCACCTACCTCGAGGAGACTCCCCACACGCCCGCGCACGATCGCCTGCCCCGTTGTCGGCTCGGTGATCCGCGACAGAATCTTGAGCAGTGTCGATTTGCCCGCGCCGTTTCGGCCGATGATGCCCAGGACTTCCCCCGCGTGCATATCGAACGAAACATCCTTCAACGCCCAAAACAGCTCGTCGCCCGTTGATTTCTCGCGGAGCGCCTTGAAGCGTTTGATCGGGGAAAGAAAGACATCCGAGATGGTTTCCACCAGGGTCTGCGTTGCCTCTTCCCGCAAACCGATCTTGTATCGTTTGCCGATGTTCTCGACGATGATGACGGGTGTGCTCATATATATCACGCGATGTCCGCAAAACGCCGCTCCGCACGGCGGAAGTTAAAGAGGCCAAAGACAAAGATGACTGCGGCGACGGCCGTTGAGATCCCCAACGCGTGCCAGTCCATCGGCTGGTTGAGGAGCGCGCTGCGGTATCCCCCGATGATTCCCGACATCGGGTTGAGGGCCATCACCCAGCGATACTGTTCGGGCAACAACGTCACCGGATAGACAACCGGGCTGGCATACATCCAGACCTGAACCATAAAGGGGATGATGATCCGGAAATCACGGTACGCGATGGCCAAGCTTGTGAGCACGTATCCCGTGCCCAGGGCTGTCATCACCGTCGCCAGTACCAATAAGGGTAGATAAAGTACGGTCAGGCCGGGTAGATGCATGTACCAGAGCATGATTGCGACGTAAACCACAGAACTCAGCACAAAGTCCACCAGCGCCGCCCCGACACTTGCGGTCGGGATGAGAAGACGTGGAAAGTAGATCTTGGTTATGAGATTCACCGAGGCGACGAGACTCAAACCGGATCTCGACACGGCGTTCGAAAAGAACGTCCATGGCAGAAGGCCCGCGTAGACAAAAATCGGATACGGAACCCCGTCCGACGGGATCTTGGCGAACTTGCCGAATATGATCGAGAATATAATCATGCTAATGACGGGCTGCAAGATCGCCCATGTCGCCCCGAGCACCGTTTGTTTGTAGCGGACCTTGATATCGCGCCACGTCAGGAAATAGAGCAATTCCCTGTAGCTGACGAGCTCCCTGAACCCGATTGACCGCCAACCGCTTCTGGCCCGGATAACCGTCACCTCACCGACGGCCGCATCCGATGCCGTGGGCACAGGCGCTTCCGATGGCACGCCGCCACCGATGTTTTCCTTCACCAATGTATCCTTCATCGACCCCAACTTTTCTGGATCGTCCGACCCGCATGGACGCGCCGAATAGCTCGTCACGCCCACCCCAGCGCCGGGCGACTAAATCACGTTCGGGGCGGGAATCGGAATGATGAACTTCCCGCCTCGGTCCTGATATTCCTGCTGCTGTTTCATGATCTCGGTGGCAAAATTCCACGCGAGCACCAAAACGTAGTCCGGCATATCGTCCATGAGC
>CBDVBZ010000206.1:0-3945 GCA_965372355.1 uncultured bacterium
ACGCCCTAGCGACTGGACTAGTATTCACTCCAAGTACAGTGCTCAGTACTTCCTGGGTCTTTACGAGGAAGCAGCTAAATCCTGCGAGGAGGCGATCCAGGACGGATACCGAGGGTATTATGAACATCTGTTTCTCAACAGCAGCTATGCCATGAGTGGTCTAGACGCAGTGCAAATAAGCGAGCGGTACGTCACGTTACTCGAAGAGGATCCATCCGACATCGTGATGAAGTTCTGGCTGGCCGTGACCTATCTCATACTCAACAAAGATGCTGAGGCTGAACATCTGCTGGACTTCGTGTTCGAGGTTTATCCTGACAACGACGCGTTCACGCGAGTTCTGACTCGCACGTATACCTGGCGAGAGAGCCCGGACAAGGCCGCAGATTATGAGCGCGCCTTCGCATACATTGATCGAATGCGTGAGCTAAAGATTGCGTATAATAATGATACAGACGCTTTACCGGATGATCCTAGCACATACGATTGGCTTCTGCGGGGCGTACCGATCTCGTTCAAGATGGGTGAAATCTACTTCCTGCAGGGTCAACTCGACAAGGCGATTGCGGCCTATGAACGGAGTCTTGATCTCAAAGAAGACTACTACAACTCCTTCTATCGGCTGGGTCTGGCTTACGAGCAAGATGGGCATGTAGACAAGGCCATTGCCAACTTCGAGAAGTACATAGGTGTAACCGAGCTCAATGCCTATGATGCCTCTGCCCTGGGTAGGGAAGATGGTTGTGCGGCGACGCGAGCATGCCATTCCATTTCGCGACCGGTGGCCGTGACTGACGCAACGCAACGTATCGGGCGACTACGATAGATCTCGAAGGTCACCATTGCAACCCGCGACGATGTTAGTAAACGTAGTCGTAGACAACCGGCTCACGACCGGTGTGGTGGTCGGCGATTCGGTCATGTTTTCGCTCGGTGCTGTGTTGTTACGAACTCCTCACGGAACCACAACTGTCGCCAAGCCAGAGACAGCTAGCTGGAAATCAACTTCCAATCCGAGACGGACGGTCGACGGTGGCTGATAAGCCGTGGGTTCACCGTACAACGGGTCCGGCACACCGTGGTTCCCATCGTCGTTCCTTGACAGATAGCGGCGCTGCACGAAGTTCACAGGTTCACGTCGGCTGGCGACGTGAAGGAAGTCCAGGATCACTCGAGGGTGGACTGACGACGTCCACAAGGAGGCCAAATCGTATTGGAGGCGCACACTGAGATCCCATATCGACGGTGTGTGGCCAGCTTCGCCACGTGCGGAGCCGGACGAGGCCACGGCCAGCCAAATCCGAACTGCAATAAAACTGTAAGATGGGGTTTTTGGGCAGAAACGCCCCATCGCGTAAATCTTTGAGATATTTGGAGCTGGTGAGCGGGTTCGAACCGCTGGCCTACGCATTAGGAATGCGGTGGTCTAGCTCCTCGGAAGACTTGTCCCGCATGTCCATGTAGTGCATCTCTTGTCGGCCACTCATTCCATCGCCTCGATCTCTTTTCGGATCTCGTCCACCCGGGTCTCGAGTTGGGCCATCATCTCTTCGAAGCGCGCATCGTCGTGAAGATTGTCGAGGAGTGGGTCCATGGAAAGCCATCGAACATTCACGACTCCCGCGCCGATGGCCTTCTGGAGCCACTCGCAGGCTTCGGCGGTATCCCCCTGCACCGCATAGATGGAGGCGATGCCAAGGGGGACATTGCGGTACTGGCTCCCTTGCTCCAATTCTTCTCTTAGGCGCTCGAGACTATAGCTCAATCTCTCTCTTGCCTCGTCCTTCTCTCCCGCCTTCCACAGAAAATAACCCAGCCGGATATCCGCGTATCGGCCTTCCCGCGACTCAGGAGACAAATCCACCAGCTTTTCAAAATACCCCTTCGCCTGAGCATCCCGGCCCAAAAAGAGGAGGATATCCCCGGCCGCCAACAAACCCTGTACGTCATCGGGATACTTCGAGAGCGCCTTCCCGATCTGGTCGAGGGCCCGACGGTCCTTGCCCTGAAACAGATACACGATACTCAAATAGAACTCTGCCATGCCATAATCGGGTGCTATCTCCAAGGCCCGGTGGCACCACTGCTCCGCCTTGACATAGTCCCCGATTCTTACGTAGATCCACGCGATGTTGGTAGGCATAACGGCATCCGTCGGGTTGCGCGCCATGCTTCTTTTGTACCACCGAACCCCTTCTGCCGTTTCGCCCAGCTCCTCGTGCACAACGCCGACGTTGTTGACGGCAGCGTAATAGTTCGGATTGATCTCGATAGCCCGGTGGTAGGACTCGAGGGCTTTGCGAACCCATCCCTTAACATAATAGGCATTCCCCAGCGCGTTATGCGCCTTGGCCAGGTCGGGGTCGATCGAGAGCGCCTTCTCGGCCATGACAATCGCCGAATCCCGCCAGGCTCCAGCAAAGCCAAACCGATGCACCCGCTGGGCGTAGACACCGGCGATACCCGCTTGGGCAAGTCCGTAGTTGGGATCGAGCTCCAGTGCCTTCTGGTAAAGCTCGAGCGCACGCTCGTTGTCCTCTTTGGTGTAGCGGCGTAGATACTCCCGCCCTTTCAGATAATAGTCATAGGCCACGAGATCCCCCGTGGGCTTCTTCTCGATCCGTTCCCGCTCCTCGGGTGAGAACTCGGCCTCGAGTGCTATGGCGATTTGTTTCGCCACATCGCTTTGGACCTCAAAAATGTCTCTGAGGTCGCGGTCGTACGTCTCAGCCCAGAGGTGCCTGTCGTTCTTGGCATCGATCAGCTGGCCGACAATGCGGACGCGGTCTTCGGATCTGCGTACGCTACCCAAGAGGATCGTCGCCACACCCAGTTCCTTTCCGATCTCGCGGAGGTTTTTCTCGGTGTTCTTGTAGCGCATGATCGAGGTCCGGGAGATCACTGTGAGATCGGCAAGCTTCGAAAGCTGCGTCAGGATGTCCTCGGTGATGCCGTCGCTAAAGTACTCGTTGTCGGGATCGCCGCTCAGGTTCGTAAAGGGAAGGACGGCGATTGACCTAGGCGACACCGACGGCAACCCTTCGCCGGAGTTCCCGTCGAGCACCCGAGAATAGATCAGAAACCCGACTGCGATAACGCTTAGACCCACAGCCGTGGCAGACACGGCCCGCCGCACTTTTCGACTGAAGCGCCGAACAAGCGTGACCTCTTTGCCGCCACGGACACGCTGCAAATCGCTTAGCAGTTCCGACGCATCCCGGTACCTGATCTCGCGATCCTTGGCCAGCGCCCTATCGATCACCCGCTGGAATCCCTCGACTAAATCACCACGGTGAGTGGCCAGCGGTGCGGGATCCTCGTTGATGATCTTATAGATAATTGCCGCTTCTTGCTCCGCGCTAAACGGCAGATACCCCGTCAGCAACTGGTAGAGCACCACGCCCAACGAAAAGACATCGGTGCTCGCATCGATCTCGTCGCCCAGCGCCTGTTCCGGTGACATGTAATATACCGTCCCCACCGTCGTTCCCGTCTTGGTGATCTTCGTTTGACCGGCAAGCTTGGCGAGGCCAAAATCGAGGATCGTTATGTGCCCGTCTTCGGCGACAAAAGTGTTTCCCGGTTTGATATCGCGGTGCACGATGCCTCTCGCGTGCGCCTTTGCCAAGCCGGATGCGATCTGTATAACGATCTCCAATGCGTCGTTCACCGAGACGGGACCGTCCTTGATCAAATCTTGCAGACTTTGTCCGTCGTAGCTCGGCATTACCATATATATCCGCCCATCGCGCGTCTCGTTGATCTCGTGAATGGTGCATATGTTGGGGTGTTCGAGCGCAGAGGCCGCTTTGGCCTCTTGGACGAAACGCTTCTTGACTTCGGGATCGGCCCGAAGATGGTGGGGCAGGAACTTAATGGCGACGTGGCGGTCAAGCGTCGTATCCAGCGCCTTGTAGACCACACCCATACCACCTTCACCGAGTT
>CBDVBZ010000207.1:0-3802 GCA_965372355.1 uncultured bacterium
GACTCGGGATTGAGGTTGCGGTCTACCTGGCGCAGGATCGCCTCTCCGTCGAGGGCGTGGGCCATCGGCGTGATCCCGAGCAGTGCGGTCGAAGTTACAATCGTCATAAGGATTCTCTTCATCTTCCCGGTCCTTTTTGTGTTTTTGTAGCTCTGCAGTGCCATTCGTCCTGATCCGGTCGATCACACCTGCCGCATGGCGTTAACCGGCTCCATCCGTGATGCCTTGTACGCCGGCTGCAGGCTGGCAAGCGTCGATATGATGATGACAAGAGCCGAGACGACGACGATTTCCATGGGATCAAGGAAAGGAGACAGCACAAGTCCCTTCTGGCGGCCGAAGTCAAAGGTGAGGGGGTTGGCCTGCAGAACAAAGACCGCCACCAGTGAGAGCGCGGCGCCGACAGCAGATCCCAGGACGCCCAGGCTGAGTCCTTCGACCAGGAAGAGCCAGAGGATCTTTCCGGGAGTGGTTCCGATGGCGGCGATGGTCCCGATCTCTTTGATCCGCTCGAACACCGCCATGATCATGACGTTCATCACGCTGACCAGCACGATCGAGATGAGCATCAGCCTGATGAAGAACGTCATCATGTCGATCATTCTGGCCACATTGTAGAAAGGAGAGAGTTTTTCCCAGGTGTGGATCTCGTACTTCGGGTTCCCTTGTTTGTTCAACTCCCCTCCCAGGCTTGCTTCCAGCTTCTCCAGAACATTCTCCAGCGAACCGGCATTCTCGAGACGGACGGCGTATTCGTTCGCCTCGTTCCCCGTGATTCGGAGGATTTCCCGGGCATCCTCGATGTGGATGTAGCCGTCGCGCCCGCCGGGTCCGGAGATTCCTTCGAGGATACCGATCACGATGAGTGTCTTGGCATTGACCGAGCCATCCCGGTTCGTCGCCACCACCACCACCGTATCTCCGATCTTGACCTTCATACCCCTGGCCAGCAGCTCCGGAACCAGTATTTGTCCGGGCTCGAGGAGAACAGCCGCGCCCTGCCCCTCGAGAATTCGTTTCGACAGGAGTGGCGCCGCCCTGATCTCCCGCGCCGGATCGACCCCGTTCAGTCGAATGTTGGTCGTCTCCTCGAAGTTACTGAACATCCCCCCGAATTTGATGCGCGGAGAGTAGGCTTCCACCTCGTCGATTGCGTCCAGCGCAGCCCCGATCGTGTTCATTTCCTTCGGGCCAAGATTCAGGTGAAGGGGAAGATTGTCGATGGAGGCCACATACCCGCGCTTGTGGATCTGCAAGTGCCCCAGCATGGAGTCCGTGATCTGGCCGATCATCATGGACTTGAAGGCGCCGGAGATAGAGACGAAGAGAAGCACGGCCATCACCCCGATTGTGATCAACATGGAAGTGAGCAGCGTGCGCCTCTTGTACCGGAGGAGATTCCGGAGGGCGATCTTCACAATGTTATGCATCGCCTGCTCTCCTATCTTCCCGACCGACGAGGAGACCATCCTCGAGCGTGTACACGATCTCCGCCTCGCCGACGATCTTGGGGTCATGGGTGGAGAAAACGAAGGCCGTTTTTCGCTCGGCCTTCATGGATTTCATGAGGTCTATCACCTTGAACGCAGTGTCGTGGTCCAAATTGGCCGTCGGTTCGTCGGCGAGGACCAATTTTGGGCTACCCACCAGGGCTCTCGCTACGGCCACCCTCTGTTTCTGGCCCCCGGAGATCTGGTTGGGGAATTTCTTTGCCTGATCGACCATCCCGACAGCCTCCAGAAGCGCCTCAACCCGTCCGCGCCTCTTCCGCACGCTGAAGTCCGCGACCATGAGCAGCGGGTACTCGACGTTTTCAAAGACGGTAAGGACCGGGATAAGGTTGAAATCCTGGAAGACGAAACCGATGTTTTTCCCTCGAAAAATCGCTCCGTCCGCACGGCCCAGCGAGGCCACATCGGTACCGGCGACTGAGAGGTGTCCGCATGTGGGGTTGTCGAGACAGCCAATCAGATTGAGCAGAGTTGTCTTTCCGCTTCCCGAAGGGCCCACGAACGACACAAAGCTCGCCGGCTCGATCTCGAAACTCAAGCCCTCGATGGCCTTCACCTCGACTTCTCCCACCTGATAGGTCTTGCTGACATCTTTGGCAAGAACGAGACTCATTGCTTTATCAACCCTGTTCTAGTTCCAATGGTTACCCCCGGTCATTAGCAGAACTCATTCTCCACGAATCCTACGCAAAAGTAAAGTCCCTGGCCTGCGCGGCTCGGCGACCTCAAGAACGACAATAAGACGCGCAGCGGCCCTACATTATATCTTGGAGAGCAACGGTCCGGATGGACGTCTGAGTAGGGACTCTCAGTTCCCGCTCTGCTTGATCCACTCGATTGCCGGCCGCACCCATTCCGAACGGGGCAGGTAGAAAGCACCGTGACGTTTGCCGGTATCAATCATGATTTCCTTCGTCTCATGACCTGCCTGCGAATTATCGAAAAGGCTGGCGCAGGATCCCGCAATTTCATCACTCTTTTCGTGAAACGACAGGATGCGGCCGGCCACCTGTCGTGAATCTGGAGTTTAGTCCCGTCAGTCGATATACACAAACTTCGGCGGGTCGAAGCCGTTGAATCGCGTCGATTCCGAATAAGTGTAGGCACCCATGCTTCCCACGATAAGCAGGTCGTCGACGTGTGTCTCGGGAAGTTCCACCTCACAGGTTTCACCTTCCGCGTCCCTCGAGAAAACGTCTATACAGTCACAAGTAGGACCTGCCAGAACATAGTTCGCCATACTGCCGGACGTGTTGGTTCTCATTGGGAACTTCATCTTGTACAGCAATACCTCCAGGAAGCTTCCGTAGGTGCCGTCGTCGAAATACAACCAGTTCCTGCCCTCGCGAACCGATTCGGAGATGACCTTGGTGACCAGAATCATGGCATCTCCCACTATGCTTCGGCCAGGCTCTGCAACCAGCATGACTTCGTCTCCGAACAGCTTTCTATAATGAGCGACGATCGTCTTGCACATGCTTTCCAGGTTGATGTTCTCCTCAATATACCTGACTGGAAAACCGCCGCCGATGTCGATCATCTCCAGGTTCAGACCTTCTTGTCTGGCCTGTTCGAAAATAACCTTGGTTGAATCGAGTGCCTCCACATAACGCTTGGCGTCGAGACACTGGCTGCCTACATGAAAACTGATACCCCGGGGCCGTAGGCCCTGGTCACGGGCTGCGAGCAGCAGAGGCATGGCCTCCTCAACTCTCGCTCCGAACTTCTTGCTGAGATGTGCAACACTCCCCTTGTTCGAAACAGCGATCCTGAGATGGACATATGAACCGGGTGCGTGCCGTGCGATCTGACGGATCTCCGATAGGTTGTCGTACGTGAAGTCATCGATTCCTACGCTGTACGCGTAAGCAATATGTTTCGGGTCCTTCACCGTATCGGCAAAGATGAGATCATCCCTGGCGTTGGCTCCCGCCATTATGGCGCCCTGAATCTCGCCCTTTGACGCGACATCAAAACCGGCGCCGATTCCGGCCAGGGTCTTCAGAATTTCCTCGTGTGGATTCGCCTTCATCGCATAGTAGATCTTGACGGCGGGTAGCGCTTTGTCGAGAAGCTGGTAATTATCGATGAGCTTCTTTTTGCTTACAATGTAGATAGGCGTTCCGTGCTGCTGGACCAGTTGCTCGATTGTTGCCAAAGAAAGGTCGTACGGATTCAAAGTATCACCTCTAGCCCGAATATCAGTTGTAGTTGTAGCTCTCGCTTTTCCCTTTGTTTCAAATAGCGCAAACGTAGGGCCGATTTGATATTTGTAACATATTCCCTCGAAA
>CBDVBZ010000208.1:0-3740 GCA_965372355.1 uncultured bacterium
GACGTCCAGCCGATCACCAGGAGCGACGTGGCGGACAAGCTCCTGCGTCACCGCGCCCGTGCCGGCACCGACTTCCAGAATTCGCACCGGTTGGCTGTGGTCCCTGATCGGCTTGACCATCGCCTTGGCCAACATCCGGCCGCTCGGCGCCAACGCCCCGGTCGTATCAAAGGTCTTCCGGAATTCGCGGAAAAAGGTCGAGTAGTCTGATATTTGGTCCTTCATAGAGTATCAATCTACTACTGTGGCCCCAGGTTGACAAGGTTCCAGCTATTTTGGATAGACCCAGGCAGCCAAGCGAACCAGGAAGACTCAGACCTCCTGACCTAGGCCCAGTTTCCAATCGCTCTGCGATCGGCGTTTCTACCTGTTTGGCAAGGGTTTAGACGATTTTGAGCGGTGGGGTTTTCATTTTCATCAGGGGAAAATAAAAAGGTACCTTCAACCTCGGCTCTTGCAAAACCGTAATGAGGAGGAAGGTACCCATCGCTCAAACATTATTGCCGCTTATTCCCGATGGTGCTACCCATATCAATGACGTCATCAGCGTCGTTCAAGATGACGAGCAGTGGACCTACTATTACTGCGTCCAGCCCGTCTTTTCGCACCCCCCGGATGATCGTCGCTCATTTCAGATGTTCACGGCGCAACTTGTCTGCCAAGGAGCCTGTCGACAGGTCGAGATTATACGTGCCTTCGGAGTCTCGAAGAACAGCGTCCTGCGCAGTGTGAAAAAGTACCGCGAAGAAGGTATCCAGGCCTTCTATGCACGTCGCCGTGGTCGGGGCTCCACCGTGATCAACAAGGAAGTCGCTGACCGGGCAGAACAACTGCTTCAAGCCGGTGCCTCGCGAAAAGATGTCGCCGAGCAACTTGGGATCAACTACGAAACGCTCCGAAAAGCTATTCAGCAGGGAAGGCTACAAGGACCCTCCCAAAACGAAAACGCTCCCGCCGTATCACCCGTGTCCGATAAATCGCAACGCAGCGTCCAGGATTCCGCTGTCGCCGACGAGATGGGAACCGCTTGCACGCGCCCTATGGAACGTGTGTGTGCCGCACTCGGCATGCTCCCCGGCGGAGCTCCCACGCGGTTTGAACCTTGCCGCGATGTCACTAACGGAGGCGTCCTATGTGCCTTGCCTGCCTTGATTCAAAACGGCCTGTTTCGACATCTGGACAAATGTTTTTCTCCCCTGGGAGGCTATTACACCACGCTCCAA
Source organism: uncultured bacterium (assembly GCA_965372355.1). Lineage (GTDB taxonomy): Bacteria > Krumholzibacteriota > Krumholzibacteriia > WVZY01 > WVZY01 > CBDVBZ01. Next base: position 1,224 of record CBDVBZ010000208.1, read on the forward strand.
GTGATAGTCCTGTTGGCCTGGATGGCCCTTTGCCGCATCAAGACGGTCGAGCAGCTTCAATATCATCCGCCTGGAGAACTCGGCAAACTGCTTGGCCTGGACCGCGTGCCAGAAGTCCGTTGCCTGCGGAACAAGCTGACCTTCCTCAGTGTCGACGACGCTCCCGAAGTATGGGCCGCTTTGCTCTCCAAAGACTGGCTCGAGGCCGATCCAGATCTGGCGGGATCGCTGTACGTGGACGGTCACGTGCGCTTGTATCACGGAATAATGACCAAGCTTCCTCGCCGTTACGTATCGCGTCAACGACTGTGTCTTCGTGGGACGACTGATTACTGGGTCAATGACGCCCTGGGGCAACCGTTCTTCGTGGTCGAACGACCGATCGATCAGGGCATGCTCGAGGCGATCGAAAACGATATCGTCCCGCGGTTGCTGCAAGACGTGCCACGTCAACCAACGCAAGAAGAACTGAAAGCCGATCCGTATCGCGTTCGCTTCACGTTGCTCTTTGACCGCGAAGGCTACAGCCCGGCTTTCTTCAAAAAGATGTGGCAGACGCACCGCATCGCCTGCATCACCTATCACAAGCATCCCAAGGAAGACTGGCGGGAAGACGAGTTTGTGGAGACGGCGGTGAGTTTGCCGGGAGGGGAAACTGTGGTGATGAAGCTGGCCGAGCGGGGCAGTTGGGTCGGCAGTCAAAGTAAAGGAATGTGGATGCGTGAAGTTCGTAAGCTCAATCCCAGCGGCCACCAAACGAGCTTGATCAGTACCGCCTATGGGCGGTCGTGCATCGAGGACGCGGGGGGGTTATTCAGTCGATGGTCCCAGGAAAACTTTTTCCGCTATGCGATGCAACACTTTGGGATTGACCTACTTAGCGAGTATGCGACCGAAGAGATTACTGGGACCAAGCGTCCGGTGGTCAACCCGGCTCGCCGCGAGTTGGATCGTCAGCGGCGTAGCGTGCAAAGCAAGCTGACGAGGCGCCGGGCCGAGTACGCAGCACTCGACCTTCATCCGGAAGCCGACGAGAAAAAAGTGCTGCAATGGGAGCGTCGCAAGGCGGCGTCGCTCGAAGAGATCCAACAGTTGGAGCACGAATTGGACACGGTCAAAACACAGCAACAAGAGACACTAACCCATCTGGAGTGGGAGGAATTACCGGAGGAATCGAAATTCGAGCGTTTATCGCCGAGCCGCAAGCGGTTGCTTGACACGGTGAAGATGGTCGCCTACCGAGCAGAGACAGCGATGGCGGCAATCGTGCGTGAGGAGCTATCTCGCCAGGACGACGCCCGCAGTGTGCTGCAAGATCTATTCCGTTCCTCGGCAGATCTTATCCCATCACCAGAAACGAATGAGCTCGAGATACATGTGCATCCGCTGGCGAACCCCCGAACGAATCGAGCGATTGAACATCTTTTTGAGGAACTCAACGCGGCGTCACTGACTTACCCTGGCACCAAGTTGAGGCTCGTCTACCGCCTCGTCGGTGCCACCTCTTCAGACTGAAATCGGTCTCATCGCATTTTCCCAGAGATCAGGAGGTCTGAGGCCCGACCCTGGCGAGAGCTCACTTCGGCACTGATAGAAGCCCTGATCCCCCGCCGTCCCTACCGTTCCAGATGGAGCGTCACCAGCGGTTTGAACGGATCGAAGGACTCGTTCATAGTCCAAGCCATGGCCCGCAGCAGAATGATCCGAAAAGACGACCAAGTCAGCTTTCTCCCAGAGTTCCTTCTTCGGGAAGTACATGGAAGGAACGACCGTGACACGCGGGACCTGGGGCAGCAGCACATTTACATAGCGGTCCATGACCCAAGCGTATTCGTGGGTCTCTTTCTTGTGGAGCTTGTCGATGCCCCAGACCCAGACGATGTTCAGATCCCGTGACGGCTCTCGTTCGCCCATCGGTCCCACGATGTGTTTTATTTCCGCCGGGTCTCGCTTCACTGGAGTCTGCCAGGGGAATTGGCCAAAGGCCCGGCTGGTTAGGAAGAGAGTCAGCAGCAAAATCAGATACGTTTTCCACATCCTACGGAAAGTAGACATCTTCTCTCCTTTCGATCTTTGGGATAGCGCAGTTACGTCCGCGCGTTCCTTCACTCAGAGTTTGCCCGCTATCAACTAGCCCGGCAAGATCCAACTCGACCGCAAATGAAAAACGATACAAACAGATACAGTCCGGAAGCGGTCAGATATTCAGTTCATAGGTCATGCCGTCGATCGGTACCTTGCGGCGTTGCGGCTTGCTGGGCCAAGCGGGATTCGCCATCTGGGCTTTCCACTGCTTCAGTTCCATTTCGAGTTGGTTGACGATATCGGGATTGGCTTCCGCCAAATTATGCTTTTCGCCGAGGTCCTGAGACAGATCGAATAGCCAGACATTGTCGTAGGATTTCACCAGCTTCCAGTGCCCCTTACGAACGGCCACGTTGGGGCCGTTGCTCCAGAAGAGCGCGTCGTGGGGTGCGCCGTAGACCTTGCCCGACAAAAACGGGAGCAGGTTCACAC
>CBDVBZ010000209.1:0-3693 GCA_965372355.1 uncultured bacterium
ACCAGGGGAAGTGCGTCATAGATTCTCGCGAGAAGCATGGCCCACGTGTAAGGGACGTGGTGCGGAAACGCCTCGGGGTCATCCCTTTCGCCGGATTCCGGGGCGTCGCCGGACTCCTCGGGCGAGAGCGGAGCGATGTCCATCCGCCGGGCGGCCTCCCGGAGCTTGGCCGCCACGGCACCGCTGGGACCCGCCGAGGCGATCACCTTCTCGCGTAGCTTCGCACGCGCGCTAAGCAATTGCCAACGAGACAACCCTCGTTGTGATCATCGACCGGGCCGTGGCCTCTTCTGGGGAGGGACTGATCAGCTTTCTGCATTCGACCCCGAATCGCCTCCACGGTTCAGCCAACGGGAGATCCGGCGACTCCTTCAGATTGCGATGGTGATCCTTCTTGGCGCGGGGATCGGACTGGCAAACCGCAAGCGTGGAGCGCCCCTATTCCTGCTGCTCACAGTGGTTTTGGCCGTTGCCGCCATCTATGGGTTCGAGGATAATCCCCAAGCGCGCGTGCTGGCGTTCTTGCTTGCCTGTGGTAACGGGGTAGTCGCGCTTCAGAAATTGCGGTGCCGGCGGAGGGATAGTCCCGGTTGAGTTCGAACGTACGATAACACTCCCGCGGATGGCCGCGGCGGGAGCGTCTGAAGAGGCCATAAACGACAATTGTCTCCCCGGGTTGGACCTAAATCTGTACCGCCGTATTGAAAGAAATTGCGCGGTTGAAATTGAAATGGCGTCCCCAACGGGAATCGAACCCGTGTCGCCAGCGTGACTCGGTTCAACCCCGAACCGCGTGAGGATAGGTCGATTCCCGCCCCTGGAAGCTGAGGATTCTCTCATTCTGAATCACCCCGTCGCGGATCTCGACGGCCCGGCGTATCGACTCGTCCCGGTCCCAGGCCTCCGGTCCCCCCATCACCGTTTCCAGGTACGCAATCACAACCCGGGAAATCTCCCACGACGCGCTCCGCCACAGGTAACTGGGCGTGTGGTCCACCGCATAATACTGGACCGGCCCCGCGCGAAACATCGGCTCCTCGAAAGTGGTCGGGCGAGCAAAAGGAAATCCCATTCCGTTGTCACAACTCACGTCAATGATGAGTGAGCGCGGCTTGAGCGACGGCACATCGCCTTCGTCGATGAACATCAGTGGGCGATCCGTATCCTGGAGGATGCCGTTGACGATCAAATCCGCCTCGGCCAGCACGTGGCGCAACTCGCGCCGGACGCCGTCCTCATCCACGACGACCATGTTCCGCCCGTTTTCATCCGCGATCATCTGGCCATAGCGACACCCGACGACTTCATCGTGCGTGGCGAAGGGCGATCGCTGCGTGTACACGTGAATGTCGAAGATACCCCGACCCTGCAGCGCATATATCGCGCCGCGGCTGACGGATCCGTGGCTCAATACGACGGCCTTCAAGCTCGGCCCATACAGCCCGTCCGCGCCCACGAGGTGGAGTGCGTGCAGCACACCGCAGTAGCCCGCCATCTCGTTGTTACGGTAGAAGAGATGCATGTCGCGCACCCCGTCCTTCCAGAGAAACATGGCCTCCCAAGCAATGAGTGTCAGCTTGCTGTCGATCGCGGCCTGGGTAATGTCTGTCTGCTGCACGCAGTGTGGCCATCCCCACAACACAGTCCCCCGGCGCATTTGCCGCAGGTCATCGGCAAGAACTTTCGGCAGCAGAATAATATCCGATTCCGCGAGTATCGCGTTGCGCGACCGCACGCCGCCGAAGGTGTCTCCCAACTCGGGGTCATCGATCGTCAGAGGTGTACCGTATCCTGCTTCAAACACAATTGACTTGCGAAGTGAACTCGGAATCTGGTCAAAATGCTGCGGATGGATCGGCATCCGCTTCTCGTTCTCTTTGTGGGAAGTAAGCACACCCAGTGTCATCGGACTCATACTGATCTCACTCCGTTCTGATTTCTTCACGCCGTTCCTGAAACTTGATGCCTTCCTTCTCTATCTCGTTCAGAATCGGGTCGTATACTGACGGGTGCGTTGGAATGTGAAATCCCGCGAGTGGAATTCCCCCGGTCACGAGCAGCTTGACCGCCAGCGCCGCCGGCAAACCGACCGTCTTTGCCATCGCCGTGAATCCGTCCGGGTCGCCTTTCTCGACGAGCGTCGCCGTCACGCGTTCCTTACGGCCGTCCGCATATTCGACGTCGAGTTCATGCACGATCACGACCATATCCCGCTGTCCCTTTTCAAGACGGAGTCTGTCGGTCAACAGACGGATCATCAGAGCGGCGGGGGTGCCGCCCTCGCAGCCGGTCGCCTTATCCGAAAACAGGCCGAGCCAACGCAGGGTCTCCATGATGCGACCGGTCGGGCTGATCTTGAGAAAACTCGCGACGCGTTTCTCAGTCGACATCCCGGCGACGTTCGCCGGCAGGAACATGTCGATCACCTCTCGATAGGGTCGATGCGCCAGGTCCGGAATCTGCGACACCTCGTTCGGCAAACCCAGGCGCACGATCTGAGCCCACGTCTCGCTCCAGCCCGGATACCGGAGGGTACCACGTATCATGGTGTGGACGTCTTCCAGACCGAATTCCCGCATGTAGCGCAGCGAGTCACTGTTTGGGTAGGCCTCCAGAGTGCCGACACCGTCCACCTCGACCGACCAGGTATGATCGAACACATGGTGATGCGGCAGCATCTTGATGTCGCCGTCCTCCATGTACTGCGTGCCGTCTACACCCGACATGACGACATTGCGAGGATTCCATGTGATTGCATAGCGAAGCGGATTATGAGGCCCCTCGGGAGCGGGCAAACCGGCGCCGTAAGACACATAGCTTGTGACCTTCCCACCGGAATCGCGTATGTCCGAAATCAGCCGCATCGACGCCATGTGATCGATGCCCGGGTCGAGCCCCAACTCGCACAGCAAGAGCACGCCCTGCCGCTCCGCGTCGGCCGCCAGATCCCTCAGCGACTGGTCCTGATACGACACCGAAATCATCGGGGAGCCCAGACGCACGCAGTCGCCGGCGATCAGCCCCTGGCAAACCGGCGGCAGAAGGTTGACAACGACCGCGGCCCGCTCGATCCGCGACGAGCGTTGCGACGAGTCATTCACGTCGAACCGAATCGCCTCACCCCGCGGATGATCGCCGACCCGACTACGGGCACGCCCCTCGTCGATATCGCCCACCGTCACGAACAGATCGAGCTGTTCGCTCATGTCGAGTAGTTTGTGAATCAGGTACGGAGCGCTTTGCCCCGCTCCAAGCACCAATACCTCTTTCAATGCGTGATCTCCCCCTCTCTAGCTCCTCGTCTCGGAGTCATGTGCAATCCGCTTGAAGACTTCTGTTGCGAATTCGGGGTGGGGCCGTCTTCGTGAGGTATGCAACGGCCAGAATGAGGCCAGCTCCGAGGATGCCCGGAACGGAATCCATCCCGGTTTGTTCAGTGTAACCGCAATCGCAGCAATGTGCAATGGCAGCAGTGTGGGCATGAACTGATAATCACTCTTCGTCGCTTCCGTAAGCTCTGCTGTAGATCAGACAGTACTTATTGATGTTGCTGACATACCGGACGGTTTCCCTCCCCACCGTTTTCAACACGGCCAGCTCGACATTTCGAAACCATCTGTCGGGATCGAGTCCCATTTGAGGATAGGCATTTCAAACGCTATTTTTGCCTCTTGGGCTCCAATCTACCCACGA
>CBDVBZ010000210.1:0-3635 GCA_965372355.1 uncultured bacterium
ACTAGTCGCGTCCGGGCTGAGGGTCCTTCTCAGGACCCCAGCGAAAAACCGATATTTGTGCTCTCCAATATCGATCAGCGCCGAATCGGCGGCGCCACACAACTATTTCTTCGGCGGGTACTTCTGGAACATCATCCCGACGGCCTGCTCGATTCTCTTCTGGATATAGTCCGGCGACGGATCTTCCTTGAGCGTTGCCTCCGCCGAGCCCCGCCAGACCAGTTCCTCGGCAGCCACATCGATGAGATCGACGATCAACGTCCCTGTCTCGTACTGGTAGACGGTGATATCCCGGCGCGGGTAACCGTAGTAGTACGATCCGTACGAGTATCCCCAATCGGTGACATCCACCTTGTTCTCCACGCCGGTATGATAGGCAACATAGAGATCGGGGTTGTCCTCGCGTAGCCTGAGACCTTCTCTGCCGAGCTGCGCGTTCACTGCGTCCTTGATCCGTTTATCCAACAGTGTGTTGCGCTCCCGGGGGTCCTGCGTATTACCCAGCACATTGGCCGACTGGGGGGCCCAGGCATACGTCTGGTACCGGGTGAAATCCGCATCGGGATCGAAATCGTGGTTGATCTGGACCGATGACCCACATCCGATACTCATCACGGCGAGGCAGAGAACCGCGCATACGCGAATCATTGTCATACCTTTCCCCTTTCGTCATCCGAATCACCGGCAACCGGGATGGATGACCTCGTGTTCACCGAGCCGGAGCTACTTGACCGGCGGCGGGTAATCCTTGAGCATTTTTCCGACGATGTTATCCATTTTCTTCTGTGCGGACTCGGGATCGGTCTTGCCACCACCAACGACGCCCTGCGCCGTACCCCGCCAGACGAGCTGCTTTGTTTCCGCATCTACAAAATCGAGGATTAACGTGCCCTGCTGGTACTGGTACACATCGACTCCCCCACCCCCGTACCAGCCGCGATACGGACCGTAGCCGTATCCCCAGTCCGTCACCTGCACCTTGTCCTGAACGCCGGTGTGGAACACGATGAGAAGCTGATAGTCGTCCGCCATTCTGAGGCCCTTCTGCGCCATGACCATATCCACCGAATTCATGATCCGCTTGCGGACCAAAGGATCCTGTGACTGCGCCTGGCGTGCGTTGCCCGAGATGTTTGTGGGCTGCTGTATCCACGCGTACGTCTTGTAGTTTGCAAAATCGGCACTCGGATCGTAATCATAACTCGTCGAAATCGACGAACACCCCATGGCAAAAACGACAAAAGTGAGGCCACATATCAGGCACGCGCGCATCACGGTCAACCTCCTTGTTATCAATCGGTAGGATCTCAAACCCGATCCAAAATAACACACGAGCGGTCACCGCTCCATAAAAAATGGATCTCACTCACGCTTCAGCAGACCTTCCAGGGCGCAGCCGAGGTAGGTTCGGCCGTCCATCTCGACCTCGGCGAGCAGGCTGAAGTACGCTCCGGACATCGTGTCATTGCACTGCTCCCGCTCGATGTCGATGACGATCGTGTGCTCCTCATCTCCCTCGATGGCCGAGACGTACCGCCATCGCCCATCCGAGAATTCCGGCTTTGCATATGGAAACACGAGCTTCAACGATCTACCAACATCCGAGAAAGCGATACCCTTTCGCGATACATCCACATGCCAGAAGGGCTCGTTGCCCCGGGCCCGGAACTCGATAGACTTGAGATCTTCGTTGCACCCCGGTCCTTCGAGAGCAGCGCGTCGCAATTCCAGGACCTTGATCTGATTGGCGTAGTCGGCCCCAAAGCCCACATCGGGCGGGGGCTCGAGCAGCCCCCGGAACTCGACGAATATGGGGTCGCCGGGATTGATTATCAGCGATGCGTAGACATCGGTCAGTTCCTGACCGGTCAAGTCGACAATCCAGGTGCGTTCGGTCGTGCCGCAGGCCTGGAACGACCGCCGCTTTGCCTCGATGACGAGATAGCCACGAAAGACGTCGCGGGGCGGCTCGGCGGCCACGGTGTCGGTCGCAGCGGGCACGAGAACCCCTCGCGCCTGCATGGTGTCCGTCACCTGTGTGGTGCCCAGTGCCTGCGTGGTGCGCGGTGCCCGTGTGGTGTCCGTCACCCGCGTGGTGCGCGTCGGCGCGTCGGCGCGTACCTTGGTGGCGGATGCCTTCTCCTCACCCCCGCACCCGGCGGAGGCAAAAAGAATGGCGATCACAAAGGCGAAAGTCTGTTGGTGTCTCATTGGAGTATCCTTAGGAGTCCTGGCGCGGTTTGCGCATGCCGTCAGGTCCGAGCTACATAGAGTTATTCCTCGACCACTTTGAGCCAATCGCCCTTGTCCACACGGGCTCCCGGGTCGAGGCCGTTCAAGAGCGCGATCTCCCCCACCATATCCGTATCCATCCCCATCGCCCCGAGCACGGTGGACAGCTCGCCGCTCCGCGGCGCCCTTTTGACACGGACGCGCTGTGGCTTTTTGTCGAGCACGGCGGCGTCTGTGACCTTTTCGAACCCGCCCATCACCTGGCTGAATGACACCGAGTAGTTGCTGTACAACTCCGCGTTTGTGAGTCCATGGAACACAAAAACCTTGCCGTCCTTTTCGATAAAAAACGACATCACCCAAAGCTCTCCGTCTTGCGTCTGAACGTTGGACTCGACGACCACCGCGTCGAACCCGTGAACGGTCTGCGCCTGGCGCCGTCGGACCGACGCCTTGTTGTCCGTAACAAAGGCATCCGCCGCTGCCGCCGGCGAATCCGTCCTCCCCAACGCGAGCTTGATCAGAGCTTTCTTCTCCGAATCGATCATCATCACGGTGCTGGCGCTATTCGCCAGTTCCCATCCCGTGGGGACGGGAAACTGAAAACGCATCGTGGGGTGATAGAACATCTGCCCGTCGACGTACCCCTGACGGGGATCCTCGCCATAGACGATACCGTCGATTCGTTTGAGGTACTCGTAGCGATCGATACCGAGCGGCTCGTAGGCGATCTTTTGCTGCCATTCGTCCGCCAGTTGACCGACCCGCACCCGTCGATCACCAGGGTCCGGATGCGTCGACATAAAACCGGGCAGGCTCTGGCCACCGTCGCCACGCATGCTCTCGAGCGTCCCGAAGAACTCGGCCATCCGGTGTGCATCGTAGCCGATCTTCGTGGAGTACTCGACGCCCAGCATGTCCGCTTCGGACTCCTGCGCGCGACTGTATTTCAGGAACATAAGATTCAAGCCTGCCCCGGCAAAATCGGCGTAACGCGCAAAATGCTCTGACACGAGCGCGCCGATCCCCAGACCAAGCCCCGCGAGCTGCTGCCGGGACATCTGCTCGGCGCTGTGCCGGGCGACAACATGCCCGATCTCGTGGCCCAACACGCCCGCCAGTTCGTCCTGCGAGTTGAAGTGCGCGAGAATGCCCCGCGTCATATACACGTATCCACCGGGCAGAGCGAACGCATTAATGATCGGGCTGTCAACGACACGGAACGTGTACGTCAATTGCGGCCGGTGTGACACTCTTGCGAGCGACTGGCCCATCTCGTTGATAAGAGCGGTCAGATCCTCGTCTTCGTACAGGCCGTACTCCGCGACGATCTGGGGGTCGGCCTCCTTGCCCATCGCGATCTCCTGTGACTCGCTGACCATTGAGAAAGTTTTCTTCCCCGT
>CBDVBZ010000211.1:0-3627 GCA_965372355.1 uncultured bacterium
CCGTGTCGGCAAAGGACGTGATTGCATTCGCAAACGCCGAGAAGATCGGATATCGGATCAATCTCGCGAAGCTGAACGAGGTCCTGGAGAAACTGTTCCACCACGACCTCCTGAACAAGGACAGCTCCGGAGACGCGTACACGTTCAAGATGGATCTGTGGCGTCGTTGGATCGGGCGTATGCACTCGATCTGGCAGGTTGTCGATGATCTCGCGGGCGGTGATGAGAAGTACCCTGAAGGTTTGAAAAAGTTCCACCGTCGACGAGTTCGCCCGGGGATTTTCGTCCCTGGCGCGGCTGTCGTGCTCCTTGTCGCGTCCGCGTTGATCTACCAGGCTATTAGGGGCAATGAACCTGTCCCACCCCTATCTCAGGTCGATTCCACGCGAGTGACAATTCGAACCGATCCGCCTGGCGCCTGGGTGTATCTGAACGACAGACGTCTCGATCGCTCACCCATCGAGAACGAACCGGCCATGGCGGGGCGAACATTGGTACGTATCGAACTGGATGGATACAAGGCGTTTGCTGATACCCTGGATTTGAAGAAGGACGAGCCCCTTGACACTGCGTTCACGCTGATCGAAAGGACGGGAGACATAGAAGTGACGTCTTCGCCCAGGCGGGCGGAAATCTATCTGGACGGAGAGAAAACGGGCCTTCGGACCCCCAACACGCTGGAGGGCATTTCCGTTCGTGGGTTCCACCGTGTCGGTTTGCGCTTGGCCAGGCACGCCGACCACGAGTGGCCGCCCGTCCAGGTCCCCGAGGATGATAAGATCAAGCTTCAACACACGTTCTCGAAGCGAACGTGTCAAGTCACGTTCAACACCGAACCACGTGGCGCGGATGTTTTGGTGGATAGAGAAGTGCAGGAAGAGACGACACCGACCGTGGTTTTCCTCGAATACGGAGAGCATGATCTCGTGTTCCGGCTGTCCGGATATGAATCCGCCAAGAGGACAATCGACATTGGGAGCCCGACTCGGGTCATCCGGGAGACGCTCACGAAGCTGCCGCAGGGGAAGCTCATTATCAAGGTCGTTCCGTACGCCGATATATTCATCAATGGCGAATTGGTGAAAAGCCAGAAGTCGAGGTATGAGACGAATCTGGATCCTGGCCGATACACGATCGTGCTGCATCATCCTTCGAAGGACTCGACAATCGTTGTCGAAATCAGGCCGGGAGAGAAAGTTGAGAGGACCATTAATCTGAAAGAGAGAAGTGATCCGCAATGATCGGCAAGCGCCTTCAGGACAAATACAGCATCATTAAAAAGGTCGGAAAGGGCGGGTTTGCCACCGTCTACGGTGGATTCGATGAGAGCCTTGAGAGGCCGGTCGCGATCAAGTTTCTGGAGGACGTGGAGGGGGCGGGCCATGTTAAAGAGCGGTTTCACCGTGAAGCGAAGGCGATGGCGAGCCTTAGCCACTCCAACATCGTGACGGTCTTCGATTCGGCCGAGCACGAGGGGCGCCCATACATGGTGATGGAACTGGTGAACGGCCCCACGCTCATGGAACTCGTCAAAACGTCACCGCCAACGCTTCCACAGGTCTGCACGATAGCGGTGCAGACGTGCAGCGGAATGAAGTACGCGCACGATCATGGCGTCATCCATCGCGATCTCACCCTTCGGAACATCATGATCAACGAAAGTGAGAGCGAAGGGCAGCAGGTGAAGATACTCGATTTTGGCCTGGCGAAGCTACTACACGACGAGGTCCAGACGACAGGCCAAGTCACCGCAGGCACGGCCTACTACATGGCACCCGAGCAGATCAAGAACGAGCCGGTCGATGGGAGGGTCGACATCTTCGCGTTTGGTGTGGGGCTATGTCGTATGCTGAATGGGTATTTCCCGTTCGAGGCTGAGTTTCCTGCGGCGCTCATGTACCTGATTCTGAACGAGTCCGATATCTCGTTTGCCGACGAAGTGCCGGCGGATTTCAGAGATGTCATTATGCGCTGTCTGGAAAAGGAGCCGCAGAATCGCTATCGCGATTTCGGCGAGTTGATGCACGACATCGATATCCTGCACAAGAGCTGCAAGAAGACCCACAGCGGTACGTCGGCGAAGTTCTCGGGACTCAGCGCGTATGCGGATCGAGGCAGCAAGCGTAATCCCTATCTGAATCGCGTGATGATCACGCACCCCTCGGAGTTCTTCGGAAGAGAGCGTGAGATCCGAAGAATCTACTCGCGTCTCGACGCGCCCCGCCCGCAATCCATCTCCGTTGTCGGCGAACGCCGGATCGGCAAATCATCGCTTCTCTATCATATATACCATCCGAGAAACCGAAGAAAACACATGCGCAACCACGAGAAGGCGATTTTCGTCTATTTGGACTTCCAGCAGAATCTCCAGTTCGATGTGCCGCGATTCATCGATTTCCTCTTCAATATGTTCAGCTACGAAAGCGGATCGGATCGAGACTATACCGGCAGAGAAAGAACTTTGGACGAGCTCAAGAACGTCGTTCAGGAGATCCACGATGAAGGAAGAAGAATCGTTGTCTTAATGGACGAGTTCGAGGTCATCACAAAGAACCCGAGGTTCGAGGAACAGTATTTCTCGTTTCTCAGGGCGCTTGCGAATACGTACCGCGTCGCCTACGTCACCACCTCCAATGAGGACTTGCAGAAGATGTGTCATAACAAAGAAATATCCGATTCGCCGTTCTTCAACATCTTCGCCAATATTATTCTTCGGTCCTTCTCCCGGGATGAGGCGCTCGATCTGATTGCGACGCCTTCGAAGACGGAAGGCATCTCCCTGGAGCCCTATTCGCCCAGAATTTTGGAGATGGCCGGGCACTTTCCGCTCTTTCTGCAGATCGCCTGCTCCGCCGCTTTCGAGGCGCTCATGGCCAATCCGGATGCCGAGCTGGACTGGCACCACGTTCGCGAGGTGTTTATGGAAGAGGCAGAGCCGCACTACCGGTACATCTGGGATCATTTCGACGAGCCCACGCGGGACAATCTCAGTCGCCTGGCCGCTGGGAAGACGATCAGCCGGAAGTACGCTTACGTAAACGACGACCTCGTTCGGCGGGGTTATGTCGTCGAGTCCGATGAGGGCCTGTCTCTGTGCTCGGCATCGTTCAGGTACTTCGTCGTTGAACAGACCGCCAAGGGCAAACGCAAAGGCATTTTTGGATCGCTGTTGAGGAGGAAAGAGTAGAAGTGGTTCGAGATCAGCCCGCGGAATGTTCCTCTTACGGCCCCGCAAACTCCCGAAACCAATTCTCCACAATCCCGATCCAGAGTTGGCACCCATGCTTGAAGAAGCCCGGTCAGCGGTCGCAAGGTTGGAACGGGGATTGTGAAGCTCCGACGTTACTGGCTTCACTGCTGACCACAATGTTCTGAAGTTTCCTTGGCATTTTCCGTCTTACACTTCTTCTTACGCTAACACTGCATAATACCCGCGATAGTGAGCGAGCATACGCAGGAATACGCAAATACAACATGGCCATAAGGATTTGACGAATTTGCCAGTTACCGTATTCCCAATGGATTAGCTGACGGTAGAGCGCTACGCCATTACAGTGCCTCCCGAACCCCCACTTTGCGCTGCGGCTTCGATCCTTGCGGCACTCGCTGTGTAATCCAAAGCTGACT
>CBDVBZ010000212.1:0-3597 GCA_965372355.1 uncultured bacterium
TCATTTCAGAAGCAGCATCTTGCGCGTCTCGCTAAAACCGGGAGCGTTCAGCCGGTACAGATAAACACCGGTTGCCACTGAACCGCCCGCATCGTCCCTTCCATCCCATCTCACCGATTTGCCACCGGCGGCGACCGGCGCGTCCAGGAGCGTACGAACCAGACGACCTCTGACATCGAAGATCTGCAGTGTGACGCGGCCGCCCTTTCCGGCGACATCGAAACGAATCGTCGTCGAAGGGTTGAACGGATTGGGCACGTTCTGATGCAACCGATATCGCTGCGGGACGTCGCCCCGCGATGCCGTTGCCGTGCCCTCACACTCATCCGGAATACCATTGAGGTCCACGTCTGGACTCGTGCCCAGCGCGATATCCAGGGAATCGCCGACACCGTTGGTGTTGCAGTCGTGGTCACCAATCCTCAGATAGTAGACGTCTTGCTCGTTGTTGAACGTGGCGGCCCACGCGAGGCTTGCACCCACGCGATCGGAGACCATATCGTAGTAGTCACCGAGCTTGTTCTGGTTTGGCCAGCCGACCCAGCTGTCGAAAACAGGGCTGATCTTGACGTTCACCGACCAGGTGACTCCTCCATCCGTCGAGGAGGCGTAGTGCAACTCGCTCTCTCTTGCAACACCGGTGTTGCGGGTATCGTTCCAGACCGCATCGATTCTACCGTTGGGCGATACCGACATCGTCCCGAACCACTGCCAGTGGTCTCCCACATCATCGTTCACCCGGACCGGGGCGCCCCAGCTCGTGCCCGCATCCGTGCTGCGGGCGAAGTAGACATCCAACGGGTCCGACCCCGGTGGATCGACCGAGCACAACACGTACACGTAGCCTGCCGTTGGGCCCGTTGAGTGGTCGACTGCGAGCGACACCTGGCCGAGCAGGCCACCAGGGTTCGGGCTTCCCGTGAGGCTGAACCTGACCGTGCCGTTCAGAGAGACCGGTATGGCACCAAAGTTGGGGGTCGCACCGGCCAGCTTCGCGTTGGTCGACTTGGCTGCGAGAAAAAAAGAGAAGTCAGATGGACTGACGCCACCGACGAAGAGGCTGCCATCCGGGGCAACATCGAGCGTCCCCCAAATCGGCGTAAAGTTAATAAAGCTTGCCGCCTCGTAGCTCAGGCCACCATCGACGGAGCGCGTGAACGTATTATTGCCACAGCATCCCGCCGCCGTGCTCCACGCGCAGTAGATATGGCCGTCGCCCACACCGCCCGTTCGATCCACGGTCATCCACTGTTTGTCGCCGCCCTGCGCATACACGGGCGCGCTCCACGTCGCGCCCCGGTTGGTGGATGTAAATACGTCGCATGTGAAGTTGCCACCCACGACCTCGAGGCTGTTGTAGTAAAACACACCCTGCGCGTTATAGCTCAGCACGGGGTCGCTCCGGAATACGCCCGGATCGAGAACGCCGGGAAACGTCCACGTCCTGCCGCCGTCGCGGGTGTACGCCCACCCCGCCTGGCGGAAATTAGAGGTGACGGTGTCGAACTGACGCCAGCCGATCGCCATGCGGTTCGGGTTGTTGGGGTCAACGGCTATCGAGGGCTCGTTGCCCGCGTCGCCCACAATGTTGATACCAAACGGGCTCACGTTGGCCTGGACGCTCACGTACGATCCCTGGGCAACCGGCGCCGAACGGAGCGCTCCGGGTATCGGCCGGGCAGGTTCTCCGGGAGGGTCGTCCGGGTACTCGCGCGGTATCGGCGCGTGGCCGGTGTGTTCTTCGGCATAGGTCATGAAGGGAACAAGAATCAGGATCAAAATGAAGAGCCAGGGCAGGCGGTGCCGCATCGCTATCACCCCTGTGTGTGTCGCTGGTTTACCGCCGTCGTGTGGGGCCTTCTTGCTGCCGATCGAACCGCCCCGGGGGGACGGTATCCCGACCGGCAAGTGCCACGGTGCCGCAACTTGTGGCATTACTTCAATATAATCAATTGGGCGTCGAGATTCAACGGGATCGGGAACTGGCCACGAGTGGCGCCGTCCCGCTCCGCGCGCAGCCTGTCCCGGAAGGGCACCAGCGAGCACGGCTGGGCCGTCCGCCGACAGGGCCCGCGGTGAGAGCAATAAGCGTGTTGCATTGGCACCCCGGCCTTCGTAAGATGGATGTTTCCCTGACGATGACGCGGGGTGTCTTTTGCAACCCATCATGCGGACAGCCCCTGCGCCGGTCGAGCGAGCGAGGATTGATATGTGTGGCATTCTAGGGTATTGCGCGGCGGAATGGCATCCGGGGCTGGCCAAGTTCTTCGGTCTGCAAGGCTTCAACATGCAGCACCGAGGCCAGGAGAACTTTGGGTGTACGTACAGCAACGGACGGAAATTCAAACATTTCAAGGATAAGGGTCTCGTCTCGCAGGTCTTTAACCGCGAGCGCCGCGATGAGTTCAACGACACACAGCCATTGATCGCGATAGGCCAGACCCGGTATGCCACCGCCGGTGGCACGGACGCGATCTCCGCGCAGCCTCACTGGATGACTCTTCTCGATGGTTTCTACTCGAACGCCACCAACGGGGATCTGCCTCTTCTGCGCAAGGAGATCGAGGCTCTCGAGTCGATGGGCACGGTCATGTTGAGCGGCAACGACGGTGAAGTGATCCTCAAGAAGATCCTTCACGGAGCGCGCAAGCACAACAACGGCGATCTGGTCGCCGGCATCAAGTACCTCATGGAAACAACGCCGGGCGCCTACTCCGGCTGCCTGATGACTCTCACCGAGCTCTATCTGTACCGCGATCCGTTTGGCTTCAGACCCCTCTACTACGGCCGCTGGCGCGACGCGTACGTCTTTGCCTCTGAGACCTGCGCGTTCAACGAGCGGGAAGCAGAACTTGAGGGTGAGGTGCGCCCCGGTGAAGTGGTCGTGTTCGACATCGAGGGCAACGTAACACACCACGAAGTCCACAAACCTCTGCCGCACCGCCAGAAGTGTATTTTCGAACCGATTTACTTCGCGCGTCCCGACAGCATGGTCTACGAGGCCGCAAAGGAAATCGGCGGTTTTCGTGTCGAGCTGGGACGTCGTTTGGCGCAGGAGCACCCGGTGGAGGACGCCGCCGTGGTTCCCGTACCGGACTCGGGGCGGTTTGCCTCGATCGGTTATGCCAACGCGGCGGGGGCACCCCTTCGCGAGCTCTTTATCCGCAACCCGTACATACCGAGAACGTTTCAGATTGCCGGGCAGGTCAATAGAGAGGATCTCGTCCGCCTGAAGTTCACGGTGATGGCGTCTCTCCTAGACGAATACCGCAAGTTCGTTATCGTCGATGACTCGCTCGTTCGATCGACAACGATGAGGATTCTGATCTCGATGATACGACAAGCAGCCGAGAAGGCTGGAATCGACTCGCGGGACGTCGAGATACACATCCGGCTCGCGTCACCTCCGATCCTCGGATGCTGCTACTATGGTATCGATACACCGGTGCTCGACGAGCTGGCCGCGGCCGGACATTCGATCGAAGAAATCTGTAAGATGGTTGGAGCCGACAGCCTGTCTTATCTGTCACTCGAAGGTCTCGACGCGGTGGCAGCCGATTTCGATGACCCGGCCAACTTCTGTCACGCGTGCTTTAC
>CBDVBZ010000213.1:0-3575 GCA_965372355.1 uncultured bacterium
GACACGCATCTTGAAACCCTTTTGAGGTCTAACATCCTGCCGCTCTGCTGCGGCGCCAGCACCGTGGCTTCCTAATGACTCCGTAAACTCCAACACTCACCCTCTACCGAACACGTGGGCGCCGTCTGCAGCAGCGGCTAGTTAGGACGCTTCACTGCCCGCACCCATCTTTCCCGTAAGTTCGGCGCGCATCGCGGTTTTGAGGCTCGCGAGTGCGTCGCTACATTCGTCAAACGACGTGCGCTTTCTGCCCTCGCCTGGCTTAGGTGGATCCTCGGTATCATCAATGAAATGCCCGAGTGTAAGCGACAGCTCACGAGCGGCTTCGTTGGTCTGGGTAGAAAAGTAGAGTTCATTGAGAAGCCACGAGTTTCTCGCTTCGGCCAGTGTTTTCCCGGCCTCTTGAATATCGAGCATCCTCAGGTATGGACGCAAATCGTCTTGAATGACTCTCGCACGATCAGAGTCCCAGCGAGACAAGACCTCCCGCTGCTTGCCGTCTGTAATTCCACGCTTCTTCATGTAATCCGTGATATCGTTCGTATTGAACTCCTCGAAGGTGAGCATTCTCCCTAAGCCCCTCAGGTCAATGACCCCCCCATGAGCAACTCGAAACTGAGAGTAGACCTCGGCAACAACTGCGTGTTTCTTCTCCACGAACAGGCCAAACTCCGTGATCCGCTTCTGGTACGTGTGACGGGCTGCTTCTCCAAGCATTTCTAGTTCATGCTTGTGTTTCTCAAGGCGCTCCGCGAACTGCGTTTCAACACCCGCCGCAACACGCGTTTCCAACCAACGACGACCAAGCCAGACAAGTAGAACGAGGCCGAAATATGGTCCCGTTTCACGCAATAGAGCTAACATACCATCCATTCCTACCACCTATCGTTTTGCGCCCTAACTATTCTTATACTGCACTCCCATTATGGGAGTACGCGTGATAACTGCTTATGCTGCAACCATCAACCGGCATAACCTATTATTCCGCTACCGGTTATGTTCTGGCACTCCCACCGGTGGGAGTGCTTATGCTGCGAAGTTGCTGCATATGCTACTTATTGCTGCAAGCCGCTCGTCGCGGATTATTTCAAAAATACCATCTTCTTCGTCTGCTCGAAGTCCTTCGTTACAAGCTTGTAGAAATAGACACCACTAGCGACCGAGACGCCTGCGTTGCTCTCTCCGTGCCACTCGATCTTGAAGCCATCGGGCTGCGGCGTCTGATCGCCGTTGACGAGTGTCTTTACGAGCTGTCCGGCGGCGTTGTAGACCCTGAGCGACACATGACCCGTCTTTTTGATGCCATAACGAATCGTCGTTGTCGGGTTGAACGGGTTGGGGAAGTTGTCGCCCAGGAAGTTCGACAACTCGAGCGTGGGTTCGATCCCCGTCGCTGGAGGCAGGATGTTCTGGAACCATGTGAGAACGTCCTGAATTATCTCCGCACGTGCGTACGGAAAGACCGGCGTAACATCGCCTGCTTTGTGGAGGCTGAAGCCGGAGAGAGTAACCCGCGCCGTCGTGGACTGCGAGTTCATAGTCGCCTGGCTGATCATGTACGCGTTGGTCGTACCCCGCGAGACAAAGTCCGTGAAAGCGGTTCCGGTCGCCTGAAGCACATCGAAGTCGCTGAGCACCGGGCATCCGCCGTAGACAACGATTTCATCCGGGGTGCCCGCGTGCGTGAATGTCGGGCTCACGGCAACGAGCTCGGGCGTCACGGGTTCATCCAGGGACCTGTGATCACCGGTCACGAGATTGAACGACATGAACACCGACCGCACGAGGACGGCGCTGGCGCCTGTCAGCGAGATCCATTCCTCGGCATTGTTGTCTCCGGTAATGAAGAGACCGGGATTGTTGGGGTGCACGTTGAGAAACGACTCGAGCAGACCGAAGTCGTTGCTCTTCGACGGATTGCCGGTGCCATCCCCGATCAATCCCTCGGACAAGCTGGCCGAACTCCAAATCACCTTCCTGTACGGTGCAATGATCTGATCCGCGATGCTCGTGACCCTTGATGCCAGACTGTTGCTCTCGACCGAGGAGGGGGAAAGCACGTCATAACGGTCGATGAGTTCACGGATATTCAGGTTCTCGAAAGCACTGTCGAAATAATACTGGACGGGCACCGAGCCGCCTCGGTCGTCCGCACCATCCACGTAGAGGATATCACCACCGTTGCGCCATCCACCGGCCGGCAGGACCGTGAACTCCATCGGGTTCGCGAACACATCGACAATGTCGTCTGTGACAAAGCTCTCTCCTTGACCGTCGAACTCGCGGGAGAAGTAGTTTGTCACGTGGTTATAGCTAGTGGCCGCGAAGAAATAGCAGACCGTATCGCCCGGTGTGAAGACCGCGTCGTTGAGATCGATACAATAGCGATCGGCCAGAGGAACGCCCGTACTCGTGAACACGGTATCCATCCGGTAGCGGTGCCACGGTACACCTTCGTTGATCGCGGAGCCGACGAGCGGGAACCGCTTGATGGATCCCCTCACATCCGGGGCCTCGATATCCTCGCCGGTCTTCCCGGCTTGATCCACCGGCCAGACGGCCACATAGGCATAGACGGCGGGGCCAATGCCGGACAGCGGGTCCGTATCGATCGCCGAGTTGGGATCGGACACCAGGATAGTAACGGAGTCGCCCGGCTGGATGGCAGGGTTCGACGACGGCAAGAGATCCACAGCTGCGTCAGCCCTCGCCGTGCCGGTCAGCGTGCCGTCTCCGGCGAAGTTGTCCTGAAACAACTCGACGTGCCGGACGACAAACTGCGGACCGGTTGTGCTGACCCGAACGAGACGAACGTCGTCAAAGAGTGGGGCGTGACTGTGGCAGGCGCCCGTGCCATAAATGTTGCACCAGACGCCGCACCAATCCTGGGCACCGAGCATGATTTGAATGTGTGTCGCACCCGGCTCGACGAGGGGTCCGACGTTTGCCGAATGGAGAAAGAAATCGCGCTGGGCGCCGTAGTGAAAACCACCACTGTAGTCCTGCCATGTACCGGGGCAGTTGTTCTCCCACGAACGGACCGCCCACGTATATCCCACGACGTTATCGAGGGGCAGGTCACGGTACACACGGAAGGTCAGGATGAACTCTCCGCCCTCGCCGACAACAGGAATTGGGGGTGACCAGATCTGATTGTCAATGTAGAGGCCGTCCTCGCTGACAAAGGGTACGGCGCCCTGGTCGGGTCGGGGATTGGGCACGTGACAGTCATAGCTCGTGTTGGTGGGGTTATCAAAGAAGGCCCACAGGTGCGTGTCGTCGATAAAACACGGATCCTCCTGGAGAACCTCGCTCCCCGGATAGAGAGATGCGAAGTCACCATACGCGGGCGCGGGCTGCGCGGACCACCAGCCGTCATCCGTCGTCTTGGCACCCGGGGGCTCGCCCTCGAAGTCTTCGAAGACCAGCATCGAGAGAACGCCGCCGTTGTAGCACTCGACGGTCATGCTGTCTATCAACACAGCCCCGTCGGATGCGTTCAGCCCATCCTCGTCCGAGAACGCGCCGTCGGACTCGAACAGAAAACGAATCCGGGTCATGTTGTTCGAGGTGTT
>CBDVBZ010000214.1:0-3566 GCA_965372355.1 uncultured bacterium
CTAGGCATACGATGGCACATACAAAAAGCTGCAGCTTCACGGTTGATCCTCCTTGGCCACAATCAAAACAAAATACCGGCTACAATTTCCGACTTGTCTCGCGCTAGCCGTCAGACCCGGACGTGGACTCGTCTTCTGGCTCAGGCGCCGACTGCTCCTTCTTGGAATAAAGAAACTCTGCCTTGTCGACCGTGTTGCCGTTTCCGTCCACGATTTCGACCGCCCATGCTCCGGTTCGATCAGGGGTGAGCGTCTTGCTCGAGTATACTCGCCAGCGGGGACCCCCAATATCGAACGTTACCTCCGCTGCGGTCTCGCCGTTGTAAATCCACCGGTGGGTGATCGATCCACCCTCGAAGTCGACGATCTCGGTGAAGAAGCAGATCCGGTTCGCGTCGGTTGTGAGAGCCTTCAGCTCGTCGATAGGTTCACGGTCGACGACGTCCGTTGCAAAAACGGCACGCCGCACGTTATCGGGCGCTGCAGCCCGCTCCGTTGATGTGGGACTGTCCGGTGCGGCAACGGCCGGTACGGAGTCGGTTTGCGCATAGCTCCCGGCAGCGGTCGCAACGAGCAATGCTCCTACTGCCAGCATCCACATGATCGTTTTCATCCATAGCCCTCCTTGATGTTTTAAACTCGACGGGGAGACACCCCAGGAATGCCCCGAACTTCCGGGTCCGCACTATACCGCGATCCGACAAGAACGTCACGCTTTTTGGAATGTCCACCGCGGGATGCGATGAATCGTCTGGCTGCGAGGCAATGCGGCTAACGGGATCAAACTGCGTATCATTCAAACAGTTGCGTCGTCCGTCGCACCGCACATCGCCCCATAGCATTCAGTGGAATTTACGAGTGTGGCAAGCCTGTGCAAGCTCCGTGCAGGGCCGGGCCCCTTGTGGCTCAACCCCGGTTGAGCGGTTCCTCTTCCACCTAGAATCATCGAAACGTCTCTCGGCCTAATGTACAATGAACGCCCCCCAACACGGAGGTCATCATGACGAGACGACTATTTCTTTTTCTGTTGTTTGTGACGCTGACAGCATCTTCCACGTGGTCTCAAACCCACATTATGTGATCCCGGTTTCGTGACCCTTCGGATATACGACGTCCACGGCCGTTTGGTGCGGACACTATAAGATAAGTCGCCAGCACGCTTCTCCGCGGGCACAAGAGAACCCCCAGACCCCACCGGCCAGTACACGTTCCCTGTAGCACGATTCTTGCTCCGTTAGGGTTCTCCTCAGGAGGTCCACGCCATGTGGATATGGATCACAGGAATCGTAACGGTTTACATTGCCTTCATGGTGCTCACTTTCGCGCTGTGCAACGCAGCCAAAAGGGGCAAAAGCGATTTCCCCGATGCAGAACCCCATCCCGATGCGGAACCCGTCGCGGAGCCCCAGGTGGCGACAACTGGCGAGGCCGTACCGGAGACTCTCCAACCTGCAACCGACCCCGACGAAGTCATCCGGGTGGACGGTTAGGCAGAACAACACCAGCCGCTTTTTTGTGCGGATTTCAAATCACGAAAAGATAGGCCTACGCGCTCGTCACGAGTAGGGACGTGGAGGAACCTCAAGTGCTGACCAAGAATCGGACTTCCTTCGTCGCGGCGTTCACCACGAATATCCGGTCGTTGTTACTATCGGGGTCCGCCGGAAACACAAAGAACCCGACGGTTGCATTCGAGTAACTTGTCGCATACCCGAGAAAGATCTCACCGTCTTTGAAGCTGACCATTATTTTCTTGCCAAGGCCCTTTCTCTCAGCTTTCCGAGTGTCTATACGATCTTTGTCCCCCTCGTAGGTCTTGACAAAGAAGACGGCCTTGATTTCCGCGAGGCGCACCTCTTTCGTTTGCCCCGTCCCATCTTCCACAATGTGAAACGTGTCCTTTGTCGGGAAGAAGTCACAGGTCGTCCCTTTCAACATGGATCCATCGATGAAACGTGCAACAACCGCGTTCTGCACGCGATCACCCCCTTTCGACTCAAGGCGTTCTCCCCGAGCCCAGTCTTGGTAAACGCCGTCTTGAGGACGCGGATCATCGCGTCCATACGGGACCGAATCTGTTACTTTTTAATGACTTACCTCGGATAAGGCCACGGCACTCGCATCGGTCCCCGTTCGCAATATCCTCTGACGACAACGCAAGATCGAGGCCAGTTCGGCCAGCGGATAGCCGTATTCCCTGCGAGGCGGACGCTGCCCTCCCTATGATAACGACGTGTGGTGGACGGGAAACGGAGCACGGGTGATTATCTTGATGGACCGTTAACTTGCATGGTCCGGCGGCCACGTGGAAGTGCCGTATGAAAAGCGGCACGTTGGGGCAGGAGGAGATGCCTTTTGGTGATACAATCATCTCCAGGCACCGAGACGAAACACAAGCTGCAGGGTTTCGCCCCTGGCGATCCTGCGGCGAACCCGAGACGGGGATTGGCGATGATTGGGCTCTGGTTGGAGAATCGTAGTCTGTCACTCCGGCGCGACATTCCGATGCCGGCCACGCCACCCGGCGAAGTGTTGATCCGCGTCCTGGAGGCGGGGATCTGCAGCACCGACCATCACTTGGTGGCAGGCTTGTATCCGTTTACCGGTATTCCTGGGCACGAGTTCGTCGGGACGATTGCGGAGGGTCCGGAAGAGCTCGTGGACGCGAGAGTCGTGGGCGAGATCAACGCGAACTGCGGCGCGTGCGAGCTCTGCCGCAAGGGGCTCGGAAAGCACTGTCCGCGCAGAACCGTTCTAGGTATTTCGGGAAGAGATGGTGCGTTCGCGGAGTTTCTCACGCTGCCCCAAGAGAACGTGCACCGGCTTCCCGACCGGTTAGATACGGCGATGGCGCTTTTTACCGAACCGCTGGCTACGGCTCTCGAAATCCAGGAGCGGATCGACATCGGCACGTCTGATCGTGTCCTGGTCGTGGGTGACGGCAAGCTCGGTCAACTGATCGCTCTCACCCTGGCCTTGACCGGCTGCCGATTGCTCGTCGTGGGCCGGCACGAGTCCAAGCTCCGCCACCTGCGCCCGGCCGGAATCGACACCACGATCGGCGGCAAGATCCCATCGGGTTCGTTCGATGTCGCCGTCGAGTGCACGGGCAATGAGCACGGGTTCGCCGTCGCTCGCCGGGCGCTCCGACCGCGCGGGACGCTGGTTCTCAAGAGCACATATTCTGGAATGCTTTCCGTCGACGCGACGCTTCTCACCGTGGACGAGATCAACGTCGTGGGATCACGGTGCGGCCCGTTTGCGAAGGCTCTCGAGCTACTGGCGACAGGCAACCTCGACCTGAGACATTTGATAAGTGCGGAGTATCCGTTGGATCGCGGTCTCAAGCCATTCCAGTGCAGCGCCGACCCCGAAGTGCTCAAAGTCAAGCTCGTGGTTGGCGGGTAGCGTGGTCAAGCATCCCCCAAACTCTACCGCAACGCTACTCCATCGAACCGATGAGGCTCTCTCCGTCGCCTGCTAGCGCAGATGAACCATCTTGCGCGTTTGTACATCGGTGCCGGCAATCAGGCGATAGAAATAGATTCCGCTGGCGACGCTGCGTC
>CBDVBZ010000215.1:0-3541 GCA_965372355.1 uncultured bacterium
GGCTACGACGTTATAGCCGCTTCGGATGGGCAGGAAGGGTTCGAGCTCGCGAAGAAGGAACTCCCCGACCTCATGTGTCTCGATATCATGATGCCGCGGAAAACCGGTGTCACCCTGTATCAGGAGATCAAGGTCGATCCCGATCTAAAGGACATCCCCTGTATCATTATCAGCGCGTATGAGAGCGCCTACTCGTTCAAGGGGCAGGCGTTCAGAAGGCTGATACGGGACCCATCCATTCCCGAGCCTCTGAAGTTCTTTGAGAAGCCTCTCGACACACCGGTATTCCTCAATTTCGTCGAAGATCTTTTTGAAAAGGCGAAAAAGAAATGACACCCGAGCACACTATCATAGAGTGGCCGCGCAAGGCCCTGTTTGACCAGATCCCTCTCGATATCATCGTGATCGATAAGAACTTCACGATTGTCGAGGCCAACAAGCAGGCTCGGAAAAAATACCCCGATTGGCGAGACAAGAAATGCTACGGGCTGTACAAAAACCGGAAACGGAGATGCACCGATTGCGCCGCCGTCAAAACGTTCAAAGACGGCAAGACGCGCACCGAGCGCACCGAGATCAAGGATGAGAACGGAACGGTCCGTTATCTGGACGTCCATGTATCCGCCTATAAGGACAAGAACGGCAGAATCCCCTATGTCATTGAGATGGCCAAAGACGTCACCGAACAGGTACTCATCGAGAAGGAGTATCAGCTGTTGTTCGATAACGTGCCCTGCTATATATCGGTGATCGACAAGGACTTCAGGGTTGTGGACAGCAACGCGCTCTTCCGTGAGACGTTCTCCAAGAAGGGCACCCAGTTTTGCTATCAGATGTACAAACAGAGAGACACGGTCTGCACCAAGTGTCCTGCCGTGGTTGCGTTCAAGTCCAGAAAGCGAACCACGTCGGTGCAGGTCGGAGTGGACAAATCGGGAAACCCAACGCACTACATCGTCACCGCGGCGCCACTCAAGATGAACGGCAAGGAAGTCGATCGTGTCATCGAGATGTCGTTGGATGTCTCTCAGATCATCCACCTTCAGGAAAAGCTCAAACAGGCGGAGAAGGAAAAGATCGAGAACGAGCGTTTTGCCGCGGTCGGGCAAACGGTGGCCGGCCTTGCGCACGGGATCAAGAATATTCTGATGGGGCTCGAGGGCGGCATGTACGTCGTTAACTCGGGTATCGAGAGGGATGACAGCGATCTCCTGGCGAGCGGGTGGTCGATGCTCCAGAACAACATTACCAAGATCTCGACGGTGGTGAAGGAATACCTGCAGTTCGCCCGAGGGACGGAAATCCAGGTGGAGATCGCCAACCCCATCGAAATCGCAAGAGACGTGTTTATTCTTTACCGGGATCTCGCCCATCAGTCCGGCATAACGTTGACGACGGATTTCCAGGAGGATATCGCGGATGCCCGGCTGGACTCCGAGGGCATTCACACCTGTCTGGCGAATCTCGTATCGAACGCCATAGACGCGTGCGTCTTGAGCGACAAGAAGGAGAATAGCATCAAGCTGTCCTGCTACGAGAAGGATGGCACGATTGTCTACGAGGTCGAGGACAACGGGACGGGCATGGATGTCGAGGTGAAGAAAAAGATATTCTCGAATTTCTTTACGACCAAGGCGTCGGGCCAGGGCACCGGTCTGGGCCTTCTTGTCACGCGGAGGGTCATCTTCGAGCACGGCGGCGGGGTGACATTCGACTCCGCCTTGAGAAAAGGTACGACGTTCAGGATCGAGCTGCCGCGTGAGCGGCTGCCAGAAATCAAACCGCTCGAATCGACGGAATAACCAGGGGGATTTTCATGGTTCAAAAACTCGGCAAAACCGTATTGGTCGTCGACGACGAGCCCGATATCCGGCTCGTCCTGAAAACGGTTCTGGAGAACGGGGGATTCGATGTCTCCCTGGCCGCCAACGGCAAGGAAGCACTGGATCGAATGACCGAGAAAAAACCCGATGTCATATCCCTCGACCTCGTCATGCCCAAAATGTCGGGTTTGAAGTTCTACAAGTATATACAGAAGAACAAGGACCGGGCGGATATCCCCGTGGTCATCGTCAGCGCCCACGCCGGCGACGAGTTCGGCCAGGCGGATCTCGACAAGATCAAGGCCGCGAAGTCCGGGGCCGGGTCGATCACCGTGATCGAGAAACCGATCGAGCCCGATTCCTATATCAACGCAATCCGCCGCGCCATCGGGTTGCACGAGCTCGCCTCCGAGGAAGGCAGCGAGAAGGATGTCCTCAAGGTGAAGCTCAACGAGAAGATGAAGTCGGCAGACAAAGAGACTCTGCAGAACATCCTCAAGATTCTCGACAAATCCTCCGGCGAGTAAGTATCCCCCGGCAAAGTCGGGGGGACTCCCAGTGTACGCCAGAACCAGGCACCGCGACCTACAGAAAGCAAACGCCCGGCCATCGAGTCTCACGAGGATCCACCATCCATTGCCCCCCCACAACAGGACTTGACGTAGATCAAATGGCGAAATGACACCATCTTCCGTAAGATAGTCGTACGTCCTAACATTCGGAGGAAGGCCCATGGAAATCGGAAGACAGCGGACTATGGCCGTATCAATAAAGATCGCGATGGCTCTTGTGTGGTGGATTCTGGCCGCATCGGCGGTGTGGGCCGATCAAGAGGGTGGCGGAAGGGGGAAGATGGGGGTCATGGACATCCTGCTCATGCCCAAGATATGGGTCGCCGTGGTCTTTTCTCTGATCGGGCTCTTGCTGCTTTTGAGATCAAAGGTGAGCAACACACTCCGCCTCGTATGGCTTGGCGTTGCGTTCTTTGCCTTCGCCATCCTCGCCGCCCTACCCCTGGGCACCTTCGCCAAAGGCATGGGTCTGCATCCGAGCCCCGTGTGTGCGATCACGCGGCCGTTTCAGTTTTTGGAAGCGGGCCGGTCAATACCGCTCATGTTCTTTACCGTGATGGGTGTGATCTCGGTGTTGAGCATCGGGGGCAACAAGCTCTTCTGCGGTTGGGTCTGTCCCCTCGGCGCCGTCCAGGAGATCCCTCAGCGGATCCCCATGCGCAAGAAACTCCGCGAGAAGATCCGATTCACGCTGCCCTTCAAACTGACGAATACGATCCGGATTCTGGTGTTCGTCGCGTTCGTCCCGATCGTGTTCTTCGTGGGCAAGAACATCTACGATTACTTCAACCCTTTCGAGTTTTTCCACTGGGGATGGGGAACGGCAGCGATTGCCGCATTTGTGGTGACGATGATCGCGGCGGTGTTTGTCTTTCGGCCGTTCTGCTATCTCGCCTGCCCGATCGGGCTCTACACATGGCTCCTCGAGCACATCTCACTGACGAGGATCCGGCTGAATTCGGACGACTGCGATATGTGTGAGGCGTGCGTCAAACTGACAAACTGTCCGGCCGTCCCGCCCTTACTCGCGGGCAAGAAATCCCGGCCGGATTGCCACGCGTGCGGTCAGTGCGTCAATGTGTGTCCCAAGGACGCGTTGCGGTTTGGCTAGAAATGCTTCGGTCGCGGGACGGATGCCCGCGACCG
>CBDVBZ010000216.1:0-3461 GCA_965372355.1 uncultured bacterium
ATCGCACGCCCCGTAGACTGAGCAGAGTCCAACGTGTTAGCTTCTAGCCGGTTGAGCGGCGACCCGCAGGGTCGTCTGCCTGTCCTCGAAGAGGGCTCCAACCGGTGTCAAATTAAGTATGATCGAAAACGGCAGGTCCAACAAGAATAAAAACAACAGGATAGATTCGGCGCGCCGTGCGCAGGTAGTCAGACCTGTCGATCAGCTTTTCTTCTTTCCCGGGCCGTTGAGGAATCTCCAGAACCAAACGAATCCAATGAAGTACGCGATGGCGAGCAGATACAGAATCCCCTTGGTTCGAAACATGAATTCCTGGAGAGTGTGAATGGTCTCGTTCATGGCTTTCGTTTCCTCATTCAGTGGGATTGCCTGTAGTCGGGGTGCTCGTAGAACACAGGCATCCTAGAGACGACAAAGCGGTAGATCGTTATTCCGATCGTGATCACAAACACGGAGATACCGATCTCCATCCAGTGCGGCACATACCTCTCCGCCATCGGGAGCCGCCAGTTAAAGCAAATCCAGACAATGTTGAGGCGGTTGAGCACAATACCGACAATCGTCAGCAGCGCCGTCCACCGGATGAGTGTTGCGTTGTCCTCACGAACACCGATCGCAAACAGTATAGACGGCAGCAGGACGAATCCGAGTATCTCCAATAGAAACCAGAATCCGTAGCCGGTCCCGAGAAGGTGCCAGTTGTTTCCGAGCGCAACGCCAAACACTTTCATGGTGAAGTACGCAAACAGGACCATCGACGCCCCCTTGCCGAACCCGAGCACCACCGCATCCATTCCAGCCTTGTGGTCCTCGTCCATCTTGTGGCCAAAGTTACGTCGGGCAAGCGTGCCTTCGAGGATCACCATCGAGAGCCCCGCGGCGATACTGGATACAAAGAAGAGCACAGGCAGATAAGGCGTGTACCACAGCGGGTGGAGTTTCGATGGGGCGATCAGGAACAAGGCGCCGAGGGACGACTGGTGGAGTGTTGACAACACGACGCCGAACACCGTGAGCAACAAACTGAGCCTGACGACGACTCTCCGCAGCTTCTTCGCTCCCAACCACTCGAGCGCGATAGGGGCGGACTCGAGAAAGAGCACGGCCAGATAGAGCAACACGCAGGCGCCTACCTCGAACATCACCGACGTTACGCCCTGGCTGACAAAAAACGGGTACGGCAGCCGCCACGGCCGGCCCACATCGTAGAGCAACGCGAGCACGACCATCGAGTAGCCCAGAAACCCGGTGAGGAGTGCGGGGCGGAGTGCCGCGTGGAACTTCTTCATATTGAAAATCTCGACGGCCGCCGCTGTGGTGTACCCCCCGGCTGCTAAAGCGACGCCGCACAAGAGGTCTAGACCGATCCAGAGCCCCCATGCGTTGTTGTCGTCCAGGTTGGTGACCGCGGCCAGCCCGCCGGTGAAACGGAGCCAGGTCAGCCACAACCCGACCACGAAGATGACTCCGGTGATCACGTTGGGGAGGCTGAGCAGCAAGCTCCGGCCGTTGTTTTCTGGCTCGGATGTCATGACCTAAGCCTCACCTTTCTCGTTGCCGCCCTCGGCCTTCTCATTCTGACCTTCTTGCCGGGCCGCGTCTTCGAGGGTCTTCTTGATCGCCAGCTCGACGGCTTTCTCTTTGTCCTGCTGGGCTTTTTCGGTTGCTTCCTTCATCGCCTCATCCGCCGCCGCCTGTGTGGTGTCTATGGCGTGCTTGACCGCATTCTCTTTCTCGGCTTTTTCGATCTTCTCCTTGCGCTGATTCATAAGATAGATACCACCGAGCAACGCGGGCCACGCGCCCACGATAAGCGGCACAAACGAAAGTGCGCCCGCCGTCAGCTCGGGCGCGGGTTTGACACCGAGATCGGTGCGAAGCCCCAGCGTCTCGAACGGCGCGCCGGTGATGTACAACCAGTTCGTGCCGCCTACCTCATATTGACCGTATATATGGTCGATGTAGCGGTCGGGGTATTTGCGGATGCGCTCACGGGCCAGGATGATCATGTCGTCGCGTTTGCCAAAACTCAGTGCCTCCTGCGGGCAGGCCTCGACACAGCCGGGCAGCTTGCCCTCGAGAAGACGCGGGTGGCACATCGTGCACTTCATCACTTCTGGTTTGAGCGGATCGCTGTACTCGTATGTCGGCACATCGAACGGGCAGGCCACCAGACAGTAGCGGCACCCCACGCATATCGACGGGTCGTAGACGACCGCACCCTCCGGCGTCTTGGTAAACGCAGCGACGAAGCACGCCGACGCGCACGCCGGTTCCTGGCAGTGATTGCACTGCTGCTTGCGAAACACGGGGGACATTTGACCGGTACCGGTATCGTAACGATTTACCACCGTATACGTCTTGTCATCGGTTCGCCGTTTGTCGTCGAGGACGGATTTGTCATCGAAAGGCCGCTCCGGCGCCGGAAGGTCGTTCACCTTGTTGCACGCGTCCTCACATTTGCGGCAGCCGATACAAAGCGTCGTATCGTGAAGCACGGCAAGACTTCCGGGATAACCGGTGAAATAATCGTGCCCCTTCGCCGTCTTTGGCGCAAGCACCGCAGCCCCCGCACCGGCGATCCATTTGAGGAATGACCTGCGCGACTTACTCATTGAATGCTCCCTCACCATTGGGGCGGTTCGTCATCCCATCCACCGTTTGATCGGTTGGATGGCAGGCGACGCAGTTCGTCAATGTCTGCAACTCCATGCTCACGTGACAGCCGAGGCACTGCCGGTGGTGCGCGCCTTTGAGTCCCGGCAGGAACAGGGCGGTTTGCCGGAAAGGCTCGCCGTGGCAGTTTTCGCACAACGCCGGCTTTCTGCCGACCGATCCGTGGTGATGACATCCTTGGCACACGACGCTCTCGGCGCCATGGAAGTGCGTAGCCAGTTTGCTTTCCTTGACGTGTTTCTGCAGCGTGGCCACGATCTTTCTGTGCGGCATTTTGACGGGCGGGTACGTCCCGTCCGGTGTCCCGATCGTAATCGTGTCCGGGATGTCACTGGTCGAGATCACCAGGGCGTTCTCAGGCGGCGCTGGCTGGAAGTGATCCATCGATGTATAGAGCGATTTTACGTCCGCCAGTTCTTCGGGTGACGGGCCGACATGACAGATGGTGCAGGCGTGTTCCGAGAGACGGCCCTGTTCCATCAAGTCGTGACAGCCGGCACATCGAGGCGTGAGTTTCTCCGACTGATGGCAACCAACACAGCTGTGAACCGATGTCATGCTGTGCATGGCCTGCTGGAGTGTGACGCCGTCGCCCTTGTCGTCTCCCGCTAGCGTGTGGCACTCGTTGCAGCGAGACATCGTCTCGTGGTGGCAGACACGGCAATTATTTGCAGAGGCCTCGTGATCGACATGGGAAAACGGCACGGTGTTCAGCTTGCTGGATTCCAGATCGGCCTCCTGGGCGCTCAACAGGACAAAATCAGGTTGATTGCGTTTGAGTCGTT
>CBDVBZ010000217.1:0-3398 GCA_965372355.1 uncultured bacterium
TATAGTACTGGAAGGAGGGACAAGAAGCAACGATGTAAATGCATCACCCCTCTATATGACTATTTGGAAAGGGGATAAAGCCCCAGTCGACAGCGGCTACGAAGGTGAGATTCTTGGTTTCAGGAGTTTATGGGGCCTTGAGTACCTGCCGGCTTGCCGACATTGTAGTTGCGGATTGACCAAGAGCGACGTGTTGACCAAAAGAGATCAAGGCAACCCGCACCGGGCTACCTCGATCTCTTCCTTCTTTGCCACTGCACTTCCGAACGTTAGAGCTTCTTCTTGACCTTCTTTTTCCGTGGACCGACGCGTCCGACAATCGTTACCTCGTCCATACCTTCGAACGGCGTGCCGTCGGTCAACTCACCCCACACCCAGACTTCCACCACGTCACCCGCATTGACACCCCAGGTGCGCAACTCGCGAATTAGGGCGAAGCGATCGAATGGAACGACGAGGTCCTTGATGCCGTCTCTCTCATTTAGGAAGGCGTCACAGCCCGGGTCCGTACCCACGCTTCCGACATCCCTGGCTTGCGGGTCCCGAACCGTTCTCGCAAATTCCATGCGCAGCGTCGTCGGATCGACATCCCTGACATCGAAATCCGCCGCTCCCATGAGGGCCACCTGAAGGGTCGCCTGCGGCACGCGCTTCTTCTTTTTCTTGACCCTCTGCCCCTGGGCCGCTAGCGAGAGGGGATTGGGGCACGCACCGGGCTTGATATCCACCGTTACCGCGATGGCCGGGACCGCGGAGTTGGCCGGATGCCACTCCTGAGGAGCCGCCACTTCATCGCGGTCGGTACTACATGCACTGTAGAGCCCCAACGTCACAACCACGACGCCTAGCGAGACGAGCAGCAAACCCCTTTTGACAACGGGGGTTATCCATGCAGTCTGCATCATTTACCTCCACCGTTGAAAACGTGAAATGAACTGCGTGCGGTATACGCCGTGTTGTGAGATCGATTGTTGGAGGGACGACACGCCAGCTCACGTGTGACGTCCATTCTAGCACAAAGGTCACGCTCGATCTATGATGCATTTGTATCTTTTTGACTGGATTTGCCGCATACCGGCGGGGTTTTCCCGCCCTGCGAAAGCGCTTACCGAGAGCCATGGAATGGTCTATAATGAGTGTCTCGACTCCACTTTCGGCACGAGACTCATGATCGCTTACGCCCTCACCATTTTCATTAGCGCGTTTCTCCTCTTTCAGGTTCAGCCCATTATCGCCCGCTACATACTCCCGTGGTATGGCGGTACGCCGGCGGTGTGGACAACCTGCATGCTCTTCTTCCAGGTGGCTCTGGTCGGCGGATATGCTTATGCCCATCTTTTGCGAAGCCGGTTGACGCCGCCCCGCCAGGCGATCGTGCACGTGCTTCTTTTGGGGCTTGCCCTGGCCTTTCTTCCCATCACCCCCGACGATGCATGGAAACCGGCCGGTCCGGAAAACGCGATGTTCGGTATCATTCGTTTGCTAGTTGCAACCGTCGGTGTGCCGTATCTCCTGTTGTCCGCCACAGGGCCGCTCCTTCAACACTGGTTCCACCATTCACGCCCGGGCGCTTCGCCGTACCGCTTGTATGCCTTGTCCAACCTGGGATCGTTGCTGGGGCTTGTGACGTATCCATTCGCGGTCGAGCCGCTGCTCGCGCTGCGCTCACAAACGGTATCGTGGTCTGCGTTGTTCGGCGTATTCGTGCTCGCGGGTATCTGGTGCGCGGTCACGGTCTTCCGCGTGGCAACCGGTTCGGATCTCGCGGCTGCCGGCAACCCAACCGGTTCCGACGACATCCCCCGTGAATCCGGCCGTCCGCCGGAGATGCGCCGACGGCTCTTGTGGCTCTCTCTCGCTGCGTGCGGGTCGGTAATGTTGCTCGCGACGACGAATCAAATGTGTCAAAACGTCGCGGTCATCCCCTTTCTCTGGATCTTGCCCTTAAGTCTTTACCTCGCGTCGTTCATCGTCTGCTTCGACAGCGAGCGATGGTACAACCGGCGCGTGTGGATTCCCTTTCTCGTTGTGACACTGGCAGCGGTTGTCTACGTTCTAGACTTGGACTATCAGGGGATGGCGTTGAGCATTATTGTCGTGATTTCCATCTACGCGGCCGCACTATTCGCATGCTGCATGATCTGCCACGGCGAGCTGGCCCGCCGCAAACCACACGGGCGTTATCTCACCGGTTTCTACCTGATGGTTGCCGTGGGCGGCGCGCTGGGCGGGGTGTTTGTCGGCATGGTGGCGCCCTATCTGTTCAATGGGTATTGGGAATTTCATTTGGGAATCGTCGGCACGTTCGTTCTTCTCGGAATCTGCGTGCTGCCGTCTGGCGGCAAACGCCGCTTCGTCGTGTCGCCCCGCGTGGGCCTGTGGGCTGGCGGTGCGGCCGCCCTGGTGTTTGGGTTGGGCGCCCACATTTACCAGCAGCAGCACGGCGTTATCGAGGCGAGCCGTAATTTCTACGGCGTGCTACGCGTGGAAACATGGAACACGGGCACGGCATTCGAGATCCGGGCGCTCCTGCATGGCGCGGTCACGCACGGCTCGCAATACGTGATGCCCGACCTTCGTTCTTATCCGACGACGTACTACGCTGCCGACAGCGGGATCCGCGCCGCCATCGAAAACCATCCGCGGCGGGCGATCGATCACAATCCGGCACCCGCGCCGCACGCCCCGGAGAATCCCGGGAAGGGTGAGCCGCAAACCGGTCTTCGCATCGGCATGGTCGGGCTGGGCGTCGGAACGATATGCGTGTATGCGCGAAAAGGTGATGTCGTCCGCATCTACGAGATCAACCAGGATGTCATCCGCCTGGCGGAGGAGTACTTCTCATTTCTTGAGGACACGGAAGCCGATCTCACACACCTCGTCGGCGATGCACGAATCTCCATGGAGCGCGAGGTGCACGCAGGCAGATCGCATTTTTTCGATGTGATCGCGCTTGATGCGTTCAGCGGCGATGCCATCCCCGTTCATCTGTTGACGCGGGAGGCGTTTGCCATCTACTGGCAGCTGCTCAGGCCCGATGGGATTCTGGCGGTGAACATTACCAATGACAATGTCGAGCTGAGTCCCGTGGTCCGGGGTCTGGCGGCGGAGTTCGGCAAACAAGCCGTGTGGATCACTAACGAAGACGATCCGGACAATGAGATTTATGGCGCGGACTGGGTTCTCGTGACCGGTAACGAGCGCTTCCTTACGAACGAGCAGGTCCTCTCCCACGTTACCGAATGGAGCGAACCCAACCCGAAAAAAGTGATATGGACCGACGACTACAGCAATCTGGTATTGCTGCTCCGGTAGCCCGTTGTAGATATGTCAGACCTCACGGTTGTGGAGAATTGGTTTCGGGAGTTTGGTCAACCCGACACCCCATAGTTCTTCTT
>CBDVBZ010000218.1:0-3361 GCA_965372355.1 uncultured bacterium
ATGATCCATAGAATTGCCAGGTGTGTTAGCGAGCCGATTGTAAGCAGAGCCGGGAGAGGCTGCCCTAGTAACGCACCGACAGCGATAACGAGGACTCGCAGGTCGCGCCTTTTCAACCGGTTGAAAACATTGTTGGGATACGGTTTTCCGAACCTCAGCTCGTATTCTTTCGTCACATAACTTGCAAGCAGGAAGCTCATGGTGGCGACTAGACCGGCCGGCCAGATCCACAGTGCAGAGGACTGCTGGGATGCCGAGAACGTCACGGCAATGCCGACGGCCAAATCCGCGTACCGATCCAGCATCGTGTCCAGCCACGCACCTCGGGAGCTGTGTAGGAATTTGATTCGCGCAATCTCCCCGTCGCAGCCGTCAACGATGGATGCCAGTTGAATGACCAACCCACCGATCACCCACGCCCACGCGTTAGTCATGGCCAGCGCAGCCGCGCCGAGAAGCCCGAGAAGGAAGCACCCCACCGAGATCTGATTGGGTGACACCGAGGTTCTTGAGAGAACCTTCGATATCGCGCGGGAGATCGGACGGTTCAAATACTGCGACACGAAGCCGTCCTCGCGGCCTTTCGTGAGGGACGCATCGACAAGATCAACGGCTCTGCGAACGGCCTCAGGTGTATCCACGTCGATCCAGGGGCTACCGGTAACATCGATCGCCCGTACTCCGCCGGCGAGACACTCGCGGATGCCGTCCGTCAGGGAGAAGCCTCCACGCCGGTGCGCACGCGACAAGCCACGGAACAGCTCGCCCGTGCAGTAGAAAAGCCCTGTATCACCTGCGTCCCACTTCTCGAGATCCTTGCCGATCCCGGCGATGTACTCGTTTTTGATGCGGGCTTTCGTCAGATCGGCTTCGTCAAAGATATGGCTCTTGTCGTAGTCGACTGCGAGAGCGATTCCTTCCGCTGGCGGTGGTTTGGAGATGAGCTTCAGGATCAAATCGCGCGACAACAGATGGTCAACCATGGTCAAGAGGAACGGCTCGTCGCCGACCAGTGGTTCGGCCGCAGCAGCCGAGCAACCATTGCCCCGTACCCAGTCCTTTGCGACGATGAAATCGATCGGGCAGCAGCGACGCTTTGCGATGCACTCGAAGTGGGCTCGCACGGGGTCCGCATTGGCGCCGAGCACGATCACGAACCGGTCGATACCTGCGTCTTGAAGCTGGGCGACGGAGCGCTCCGCCAGGGAAAGACCCCTCACGTTAATCTGTGGTTTGGGAATGGTGTTGGAACCGTTCTGCACCCGGTATCCGTTGCCAGCTGCCAAAATCACGGCTAGGGGCGCCGAGCATTGTCCGTTGCTATCCTTCTTAAACAACAATCGCATTGATTATCTCCTTCAATAGATCGGGCGTTGCCGCCGCAATTAAGGTCGTGCGGTCTTGCAGGCCGTCGAAAGGTCCCAGCGGTGAGCCGTCGAGTTGGACCACGAGGCCTCCCGCCTCCGCAACCACAAGTGATGCGGCCAAGAAACTTTCAGGTGTCAGTCGGCGACGGACGTCGACGTGGGCGTCGAGAGCTCCCGTGGCCACGAGACACATGGCTCGTGAGGCGCAGCCATAGGCACGCACACCGGCGCAGATCTGTAGCGTTTCCGCCAGTGCGCTGTCCGGACTCCAGTGGTTGAGCTCGAAAGATATGACTGCATCGCGGAGCGTTCGTGCTCCAGATGTCTTTAACCGCCGACCGCATTGGTGGGTACCCTGGCCGCGTGACCCGAGAATCGGGGTCGGTTCGGCTAGGTCGCCGACCACTGCGTGAACAACGTGTTCCGGTGCGAGCGGGGCGCCACGCGGCAACACTGCGATCGAAAGTGCCGCCAACGGCAGGCCGCGAGCGTAGTTGTCGGACCCATCCACGGGATCGACGACGAAACAATGGCCACCGCCGGGGGCTCCGAACTCGACGTCGTCAAGTTCCTCGGACAAGACGACTCCGTGCACGCCTCGCCGGGTCAACCAGTCCCGGACCCACTCATCGATCAATACGTCGAACCGGCGTTGCCGGTCGCCCTTGGCGTTGTATCCGGTCACAGCGCTTCCATCAACGTGCTGCATGATCCCTGCGAGATGCTCTCGATACTCCGTATACAAAACGTCCAATAGCTCGATGATGTCTTTATCGAGAGCCGGTGTTTCCACCATGTTTTTCAACCACCTCACTCCGCGACTCGTATCGTCGTGCAACTGCCGAGTAAGAAAAACTTTCAGAGCTTACTCAATTCCAGCAACCTAGGGCGTTCCCGTGGGGGGACGCCGGCAACATCGGCGAAAGTGTTGAAAGTGTCGCTGTCGATGAGTTCGCGGTTGCGGGCTTCAGCCGCAAGCACGGCAAGTCGAGAGCAGAGAGAATCCGTTTCGTAAGGTATGTCCTTCAACGCCAGTGTCTTCCGTGCGTTCCGGCCGGTGTCACTATCAATCATTCGTTCAAACCTTGCGATCTGTTCATCACTCAGGAGCCGGAGGTTCCGCAAGCGGTGAGCAGTCAAGCTGCGAGTTGCGCCGTAGTAGTGAGCGACCAGCGTCAAGTCCGAAAGTGTGATTGGGTGCCGGCCCTCTCGCGCACGTCCGTCGATGCGCAAGTTGTTGTTGCCATCGCTCTCGCCCTCTCCCTCGAAGTAGACGGAAAGAACGGCGGGTCCCGATCGACCGAGCGTCTCTTTGCCCAATGTCTCGAGGTACCGCCGGACGCCGTGCTCGGGAAGCAGGAAACCACCTGCAAATGCGTTGGCCCGCACCTCTTGAAAATCCATCTCAGCACTTGTGCCGCACACGCGCCACGGCAGATGGCGATCGAACAGGGCGTGGGCCAAACCGTGCGCGTAGTTGAGACGGCGGCGCCCGACACTGACATCTTCGCCCACGAGCACAAGGCAACCGATCTTCGGCGAGTTCACGAAAACCGAGTTCACGCCACGGGGAAGTCGCGCTCTCGCCGTGCGGACGCCCATTGAGGTGACGAGTTCGTCGACGAACCGAATCGGGCCTTCACCGAGAGCGAGGCGGCGGCGCTCGTCTTCTGAGGCGCGATATCCCTGCCGGGCCGCGTGCCAGGAAGTCTCGGGCCGAGTTTCAGCGTAGCTTGGTAATGTGTTTGCGATTGCCTCAAAGCCAAGCATCGACTCGACGCTGGTCAGCACTCGAGCAATGCGGAGCACCCGTGCGAACGAGTCGTGTTTCTCGTCTTCCTGTAGCTTCGGT
Source organism: uncultured bacterium (assembly GCA_965372355.1). Taxonomy (GTDB): domain Bacteria; phylum Krumholzibacteriota; class Krumholzibacteriia; order WVZY01; family WVZY01; genus CBDVBZ01. Next base: position 3,220 of record CBDVBZ010000218.1, read on the forward strand.
AGCGCCGCGAACAACTCACTCAAGATAACGTCTTCTGGCGGAGTCCCGTCGTGATGCTCGGACGACAGAAGCTCGCCCGTGCTGCAGCCGTAGCGGAGCGCCAGGCGCTCGACATCTTCGGCTCTTACCGCACGTTTGCCGT
>CBDVBZ010000219.1:0-3284 GCA_965372355.1 uncultured bacterium
GCCGGAGTGGCGGAATGGTAGACGCAGCGGACTTAAAATCCGCTGGGGCTATAAGCCCCGTGCCGGTTCAAGTCCGGCCTCCGGCACCACACATGATCCGCGGGAATAGGAAAGCCCGGTGAGCAGCGCGTGGAGGGTCGATTTGCCGGTATTGGACGGGCCGAGGAGGACGACCTGGGCGGCCCCATCCGGGGGAACGGCATGCACAGGGCCCGTGCTGCGGCTGTTCGGACGTCGCTCGGAATAGCGCTGCCGCCTGGCCTGCGGGCGTGGCGGCGGGTGGTCGTCAACCCCTTGAAGGGTCTCTTCCGTTTCGTTCCTCCAGTCAAAACCAAGAAGAAATAGATTGACAACACTAAGATGGTACTTTAGCATTGTCACATGAAATTCATTCCAAGAAAACTGACCCCGGAGTTGAGGGTGGCCGCCAGGGCGTTCCCGGCCCTTATCGTAACCGGTCCGAGGAGAGCCGGCAAAACAACGTTGCTGCGCAAGGTATTCCCGAAGGCAGACTATTTGCTTCTCGAAGATCCGGATTTGATCGCTAGGTTTCGTGCGGATCCGAGGTCATTCATCGAGGAGATCAAACCGCCGGCTATTCTTGACGAAATCCAGCACGTGCCGGAAGTGTTGAGCTACCTGCGAACCCTTATCGACGGTGCCCCTGAGCGTAAGGGCCAGTGGTTCCTCTCCGGTTCGCAGGAGGCCCCCCTGATGCAGGGGGTCACCGAATCAATGACGGGGCGTGCGGCCGTGTTTCAACTTCTTCCTTTGTCCTGCGAAGAGACAAACAAGGTTTCGCTCCTGAACGGAGGATTCCCGGAGGTGCTCGGCTATCCCTCGGCGCGAAGAACGTGGTTTCGCTCCTACATCCAAACATACCTCGAGCGGGACGTGCGGGCCGTGAGTTCTATCCGGGATCTTGCGACGTTTCGCCGGTTCCTTGCCATTCTCGCGAGCCGCTGTGGCCAGATGCTCAACAAGACCGATATCGCCGCACCACTGGGTGTGTCTGTACCCACGGTGTCCTCCTGGCTCAGCATCCTGGAGATTACATCCCAGATCCTGCTGGTCCCGCCGTTCTACGAGAACTTCGGTAAGCGGCTGGTCAAGTCGCCGAAGCTCTACTTCGTCGACTCTGGCCTAGCCTGTTATCTCCTGGGCATCGAGTCGGATCAAGCGCTCAACCGATCACCTTTCCTCGGTCCGATTTTCGAGGGGTTCGTCGCCGCGGAGATTGTCAAGCGCCAGATCAATACGGGGCACAGCAAGGCCCTGTACTATTTCCGCGACCGGCAGGGGCTGGAGGTGGATTTCTTGCTCGACCTTGGCGACAAGAGGCTTGCGCTGATCGAGGCCAAGGCGACGCGAACGCCCACTTCGCACCTCGCTGAACCGCTCTTGAGGTTGGAGAAGGCGATCAGGAATTACGATATCCGCCGGTTCATCGTTCATCGCTCGTTGTCGGGCGGGCGAGGCTTCTCCACGCTGAGACCCGGGGTCAGAGCCCTTTCCCTGGATCGGCTGACCGATCTCTGGCGGGCGTAACCGGATATTGAATAGGCTTTGCTCCTCAAGCCATCGGTTAGCGCGGCGAGCTCGCCGGGCGACGGACGTTCCGAAAAACCTGGGCCGCTCCCGGGCCGTGGCGATGAGCGAAGAGTGATTACCCCGGGCTCGCAGGCCTTGTCACGGCGCGTCACCCGGTTTCCCGGGCACCTTTGGGGGGAAGCACTGATGCGCAGCCACACGACTCCAGCAAAGATCCCGTGGAGGGGTACGGTGACCGCTGTACAGTCGCGCATCCGGCTGACGCGTTCCTTTGACGAACGCAGCCACACCTACCAGGGCTACGTACTCCGCATCGATGGCGATATAGGCGACGAAACGCGGGAGTTCCTGATCGCCGTCGGCGAGGGCGCGCACCGCAAGCACCATTTCCAAATCGGTGATGAGGTGAGCGGCGAGGGCCATCCAGTCGCGGATCCCAGACTCGAAACCAGCGAGCTGTATAAGATCAGCAAGCTAAAGGTACAGCGGTCCGCTGAGAGCCACGGCGGCAAGCCGCCTCCGTGGCACGACGTGTGTCCGGAGCTGTCCACTTATCGCAATCGGGGACATCGGCGCCTGGCGGCCAGGACATACGATACTCACTGCACGACCTGCATCTGGGGCTGCAAGATGGCAGTCGAGATGATCATCGACCACTGGAACCCGGACCTGCGACGCTACCGCACTGAGACCTTCTGCTATGGCCCATTGTCATGCGTGTTCTACAAAGCGGGCCCGACGCGCAAGGTGCCGGGTCGTCGTGGGATGAGCTATACCGAAGAGAACTGGGTGGACGAAGACGCAACCTCGCACCGAGGTCCGGACGAGTAGCGCTACACAGTGCATCTCGATTCGTGCAGTTCGCGCAGCTCGACTGGCCCTATTCACATGAAACCACCCGAAACCGAGGTTGCCGCAAACGAAGTTTTGATCATACAATAGCTGAAACTGCCGGTGTGGCGGAATGGTAGAGGCAGCGGACTCAAAAAGCGCCCGAGATTGGGCTCTGGCCGCTTCGATACTATTTGGAGTTCGAGAGGATAGATGAAAATACTGCAGGAATCCGTGACAGTGGGCGAACTGAAGATAATCGCCGCGGGTACGTTCGGAGACATGATCAAGGCAGTCGTGGATGTAAGGCTGGGCGTGGTCGCGCTGGACGCCGAACTGCATTCCGATCTGGAAGCTCTGCTCATCGAGAACGGCTCGGGGCAGGACGACCTCTGGGGAATCAACTTTTATCCCGACCTGGAGGAGGACGATTTCATCGAATTCGATTCGATGATCAACGTTCGCGCATCCCAGGGGAACGCGAGTCGAGGGGTGGATGACCCGACGATACGCAACAGGATTGTCGAGATTGTCGACAAGTGGGTGAAGAGATGAACCATCAACACAAAGAGCTCGCTTCGGGACGGTGGAAAGAGCTCTCCCTGGTCGAGCAAATGGCCAACATCGGGAGCGAGGTCAGTCGGGCCATGCGCTGGCGGAGAAAAGGCAACACGGAATATGCACAAAGGGCTGCGGTAAGAGCGCTCGAACTGCTTGATCTCACCCTTGACGCCGGACACTCGTACCCGCGGCTCAGGGAAATAGCCCGCGTTCGGGAGGCCGTGGTCGATTATCTTTTCGGCTCGAACGAGTTCGCTTCGTCCGACGCTCTGTGGCAAAGCTACTTTGACCATTTCAGCTATGCCGCCCGGGTGGACCGGACTGGCTGAAACCTACGGCGA
>CBDVBZ010000220.1:0-3245 GCA_965372355.1 uncultured bacterium
GGCGATATCGACCGGCTCGGGTTCGATCTTCCATTCGCGCGCGTACTTGAGCATGCTGTGGGAAAGATCGCTGATCCGTGTCAGACCCTCCTCGATCATGTCGCAACCTTCTGTGATCCGCTCGGCCCGATCCTTCTTTTGTCCCAGCCGCGCGATGTACAGGCCCCCACGCAGCGTATTCAGCATATTCTTGATGGCATGCTGGATCCCGGTGATGGCCCGGCCGATCGCGGCCTCCTGTTCCGACCGGAATAGTTTTCTGAGAAGGATCTTTTCGTTCGTGATGTCCTTGCTGATACCGTACGTACCGGTGAGGTTCCCCCGCCGGTCGCGTAGCCGCGACAGCGTCATAAACACATTGCGGATCTGGCCATTCTTGGTGCGAAATTTGGTTTCCCAGTTGGTTACGGGTTCCTGCTCGTTCAACCTCGCGATTGCGATATCCCGGTCGTGCGGGTCATGAAAGAGCATCTTGACTTTGCGCCCGATGACTTCACCCCGGAGGTAACCGAGCGCCAGTTCGGCGCCCCGGTTGAACGTCCGGATAACGCCATCCACATCCACCGCGATAATGAGGTCCGTCGTGTTCTCGACAATCCCCTCGAGGTTCTCGAGTGTCTTGCGAAGTTCCCTTTGCTGGGTCTGGATCCGCGCGGCCATATTGTTGAACGAGTCCTCGGCCAGACCGATCTCATCGTCCCGCTCGGCGGGGAAGCGAAACCCGAGATCACCGGCGGCAAGTGTGTTGACACCGGCGGCCAGGTGACGGAGTGGCTTGGCGAGCATCCACCGAAACATCAGCACGACGGCGACGGTGACGAGCAGGATCGCCAGGACGGCGGCCCATGTTAACGAGGTGTTCAGATTCGTCATGAGATCGTCGAAGCCGGCCAGCGAGTACTGCGTACGCAGAACACCGATGACCGCTCCGCCGTCTGCGTGGCTATGGCAATCCGCCGTGCGACAGCTGCTTTTGTTGAGAACCGGTGTGACCACCTGAAGGTACCGCTCGCCGTCGGGTCCGGTCATCACTTCGTCACACCTCTCGGGGTTGACGATCGGTTCGTCGGTCATGTGACACACGACGCAGGAGTGATCGTCCTTGTCCAGACGCGCACCGGGGCTCTCTTGACGCGACACGGCTATCCGCCCCGATGGGTGTGCGATGAGTGCGATGTCTCGGTAGTCCTCGCCCGCGCGGTACATCCCGTCAATGAAGTTGGGCACTCCCGCGCGGTGGTCGCGAATCATCAACTCATCAACACCACTGGTTATGGATATGGAATTGAATTGAATGATCTGCCGGGCGGCATCCAGCGCAATTTTTCGACTAAAAAGGCTGCCCAGCAGACCCGCTGCGAGGATCACTACGGAGATGATGACCAGGACCGGGATGCTCAGTTTCCAGGCTACTCGGTGTCTTCGTCTCATGAGAGGGCAGCCCCAGTCGCTTCAAAAGTCGCTCCGCTTCTCCATGCGGCACGGCCATACAATGAACACAGAGAACAACAGGGTGGTGCGCCGGGTTACTTGGCTATCTGCACGGCGTCTTCGGTCTTGGGCATGACGTGCTTGAGCATTTGGGATTCCACGTACACCCTTGCTTCCGTCGGAAGCAGATCGAAGTACTTTAGACCCAGAACGAACAGAAAGCCAATCGTGCTGAGAACGCCGAGTGCCTGCAGGATCTCCAGGAAGCTCATTCTGTATACGGCGATCCCCTCCGTGATGGGCGAGCTCGTGATCTCCATACCCGGGATGAGATTCGGTGGGTGAACCAGCCCCGGAATCACAATGAGATATCGTTCGCATATAACACCGAACACGACCAGAGCGGAGGCAAAGACGATCCAGCGCACGGACGTTCCCGTTTTCTTTCTGAAGAGCAACACCACCGGGATGATCGATCCGACCAATATCAGTCCTCCCCAGAATAGCACGCTGTGAAAGCCTCCGAACAGAAAGTAGTGCGCAGCCTCGCGAGAGTCAATGAGGTAGACGCGGTGGAGGTTCTCGATCATGACGACGTACGCAGCCACGACAATAAAAACGGCCAGCAGGCGTCCCAGCCAGATGATGAGCCGCACGTCCAGAGGTCGCTTTGTTACCCTGAACAACGACACGATGATGATGATCATCAGGGCCGCACCGGACGAGAGCGCCGCGGCAACAAATGCCACCGGGAGCAGGGGGGAGTTGTAGAGCTCTCTCGGGACAAACGCAAAGATCGCCCCCGTGCCGCTATGAACGGCGAGCGCCCATAGAACGACGACCACCGACGCCACCTTGGTCAGCCGGTACTTCTCCTTGAACAGGGCCCACAGATAGATGATACAGATCATTATGTGCCCTATGTACAAACCCGGGTTGATCGAGAACATGGATTTGAGATTGAAGTGCGAGAATGGTTCGAGAAACACCCTGTCGACCCGCCCCTGATCGGTGATGATCGACAGGAGGCCCGCGATGAGAAAGAGCATGGCGAGGTACGCGGCAAGCCTCGCAAATGGTTTATATTCGGATTTCCCAAAAATACCGTACAACCCCGAAACGACCAGAGACCCCGCCGAGAGACCGATGTAGAACACCGCCATGATGATCTGCAATCCCCACGGTACGCGGTTCGTCATCCCCGAGAGATAGATGCCGTGTTCCATCATGAGGAATGTAGAGAACGCGCCCGCGAGGGCAAACGCGGCGAGCACCGCGAGCAACAGGTAATACCCCGATGATCTTCCATCGATCGATTTGTAAACGACGGGTACGGATTCGTTCATGTTAGCGCTCCGACAGACCGATATAGAAAACCTTTGGCTTTGTACCGAGATCCTCACGCAGGCCCTTTACCGGGTTTTCCGCAATCAATCTGGAAACATTGCTGTCCGGGTCGTTGAGGTCTCCAAAGGACAACGCACCCGTTTTCTTTTGACATGCCTCGACACACGCCGGTAGTCCGCCGTCGTCCACGAGATGCGCGCAGAAGTTGCAGGATTCGGCAACCCCGTGCGAGCGTCGCGGATACCTCTTGTTGGGCCATTCCTCATTCTCTTTGTAGTTGAAGAACCTGGCGTTGTATGGACACGCGACCACGCAGTATCTGCAGCCGATGCACCGGTGGTGATCGACGATGACGATGCCATCCTCACGTTTGTAGGTTGCCTGCACCGGACAGACGAGGGCGCAGGGAGGATCGTCGCAGTGGTTGCACAACAACGGCAGCGATTGCACGGTGTGGCTGGACGGGT
>CBDVBZ010000221.1:0-3150 GCA_965372355.1 uncultured bacterium
CCGGTGAGACCACGTAGCCGGAATCCTCCTCGAACACGGCGCCCTCGATGCGCGGCTCTGTGGGCTCGAAGAAGCCGGGGTCGTCTACAGGCCGCGGCGGGAACTGCGAAGCGATGTCCAAGAATGGGAAACGCCTGGTGACCTCGTCGGGTGACAGCAGTGAAACCGGAATGCCGATCCTCTCCATCTCCTTGACTATTGCGAGGACTCCGGCGTCCATCCGCGGCGGAATGAACAGCATGCCCGGTTGCCGGAAAACCGCCAGGTCGTCGTCGATGGGACCGAGATAGGAACCCCAATCCGCCCAGATGTGGACCGCTTCATGGGCCATGGCGATCATGCCGGGCTGCGAGTAGAAACGCCGCACGATGCCGCACGACGCCGACGTGGAGCCGTGACCCACGTCGCCGTTGCGGTCGACCACGATGACTTCGCAGCCGCGCCGCCGCAGCTCGAGCCCGATCGAGCAACCCACGACGCCGCCACCAATGACGCAGACTTTCATGGCTTCATGATCCGGTTTTCAGCGCTCGAGTGCAACCCTTTCCAGCCGGCGAACGTGGCCAGGAGAAGCTGCAGTTGGATAGTGCCTGTCATGCCACCAGTGTATCACACATGCGGCAAGTGATTGCATTGCAGCGCGATCGAGTGGGATACTGCTCCGTCGCATTCAATCGATCGCGTACTTCTCCAACAACTCTTGATACCGCGGATGCTCACGCAGCGGATCAAAGTCGGGATCGAGACGAAGCCACGGAACCGACAGGAGCGATGGGATCGAGAGCAGATACTCGATCTCGTCCAGTGCGGCATCGTACTCCCCCACCGTCGTATAGATCACGGCCAGGTCCCATACCCGGACTGGCCCTGTCAGGGCGTCCTTCGAGACCGGGTACAACTCCACGCCCCTCTTTCCTTCGCGGATCGCTTCCTCCTTGCGGCCAAGGCTCGCATAGGCGATGCCGAGTGGACTGTGGATACGATGATCTCCCGGGTGTGCGTCGAGCTCTTTTTCGAGTATCGCACGGGCCGAATCGTAGGAGGCGTGCGCAAGCTCTGGTTCCCCCATGAGCTGGTGGGCGCTCGCCGCCCAGAAAACGACCGGCGTTGCACTGTTTTGAGTCCACATAATGGGTTCGGAAGCCGAAGATGTAAAATCCAAAATGGCCTGGTAGTTTCGTTCCAACCACCATAGCTCGAGCGACAGCTCCTGAACGTCGCGGCGTTCTCCGGGCATCTTTTCGAATACGTCTCGAGCCCGCTTAATGTCACCCAGCCAGGAGATGTAATTATAGGCCTTATGCCCGTACGCGCCCTGCTGGTCTGGGGCCAGGGAGATGGTGAGGTCGAAGTAGTGATCCGCTTCCGCATATCTTCTCAAAAAGTAGTATGTGAGCGCAATACTGTAGGCTGACCAGGCCTCCTGTGGGCTCAACTCGAATGCCTCTTTAAAGCGATCGACCGCCGCTTCAAACTTTCCCTGACGCCGCCAAATGTAGGCAGTGGCCGCGAGAATTCGACTGTCGTTTGGGAGCCCTCTCCCAGCGATGGCCAACTCCTCGAGCGCACGCTCGTAATCCCGATGGCCCCGGTAGTGATAGTAAGCAAACGCCAGGTGCGCTTCGGGAAGCTCGGGTTGAAGCTCAAGTGCCTTGTCCACAGCGGCCTTGGCCCGGGACAACCGATCTTCGGTGCGGTCATACCCCCCCAGGTGCACCCACGAGTGCGCTTCTGAAAGCGCGGCGTAGCTTAAGGCGAATTCGGGATCGAGTTGTACCGCACGCTCGAGCATCTGTATCCCCAGTTGAACATTTTCCTTCGTATAACGCTTTACATGATCTACGCCAACCAGGTAAGCCTGGTAGGCGTCGACGTTTTCGGTCGGCTTGGCTTCGAGGGTTTGACGCTCCGACTCGAGCAAGGTGATGTCCAACGTTTCGGCAATCTGCGAGGCGATGTCGATCTGGACGGCGAATATCTCCTCGATGTCGCGCTCGTAGTTCTCTGCCCAAAGGTGAAAGTCGTCGGACACGTTGATGAGCTGTGGCGTGATGCGGACCCTTTCGCGCTCTCCCCGTTTGTCCCAACGAATGGTGCCTTCAAGGACGTACTCCACACCGAGCTCTTGTCCGATCTCACGCAATCCCTTCTCAGATTTTTTATATTTCATCGAGCTCGTACGAGAGATAACGGCGAGCCCCTTGATCACAGCCAGCCTCGATATGATCTCGTCGGTAATGCCGTCGGCAAAATATTCATCTTCGGGCTCGCCCAGGTTCTCGAACGGCAAGACCGCGAGCTTCACCGGGCCTGTCCTTTCGTCCGGGGTGATCTCCGATTGGAAAGGCTGGAAAATGACGAGGAGGACGGCGGCGAGCAAGACCACCGATGCGGGGAGCGCGTATTTGATCAGCTTCTTCTTAGGCTTCGTTGTGGGCGCTTTTTTCACCCCGCGGAAATCCACCAGCACCTCATCGACGTGTTGGTACCGATTCGCCGATTTCTTTTCCAGGCACTTGTTTACAATCCGCTCCAGTTCCATTGGAATGCCACTACGAAGTGCCGTGATTGGTTCTGGATCCTCGTGAACGATCTGGTAGGTCACCGCCTGTTCATGGTCGCCTCTGAATGGCAAGCGCCCGGTGAGCATCTCGTAGACGACCACGCCCAATGACCAGATGTCGGACCGGTGATCCACACCCTCACCCATCGCCTGCTCTGGCGACATGTACGCTGTGGTCCCCACTGTTGTCCCCGTCTTCGTCACCCTTGTGCTCCCGGCTAACTTGGCCAGGCCGAAATCCGTGATCTTCGCCTGGCCCTTTTTCGTCACCATGATGTTGGCACTCTTGATGTCGCGGTGAACAATGTCTTTCTCGTGTGCTTCCTGGAGACCTCGGGCGACATCCATCGCCACACTCAGCGCCTCATCGAGCTTTAGCGGACCCGATTGGATCTTCTCTCTGAGACTCAGGCCATCGATGTATGCCATCGCGATAAAGGTGTGCCCGTCAGCCTCGTCGATCTCGTGCACCGTGCAAATGTTGGGATGGTCGAGGGCAGCTGCCGCCTGGGCTTCGTGGACAAAGCGCGTCTTTTCGTCCTGGGTGCCGAGGGATTGCGAGGACAAGAACTTGAGGGCGACGATAC
>CBDVBZ010000222.1:0-3146 GCA_965372355.1 uncultured bacterium
TATGGCGGGCCGGACAATACGAACCTCGAACTTTTGAACCGTTCGTACAGGCCCTACTCTCCGCCTAGAAGTCCGAGGCCGGGAGCGAATCAGCTGGCTCCCCGGACAAGAAATTGCTCGAACTTTTGTGGAAGCGTTGCACGCAGCTTGAACAGGATTTCCGGTCAACCTGCGGCTATTGCCCCGTCACCGGAACACCACGGTGTAGCTCAAGAGAAACGTCGCGAAGTCTCCACCCGACTCCGTGACGACGCCGGTGCTGTATCCGGCCTTTATCCCATGACGCCCACGAATAGGCACGACGATGGTCCCACCGATCCTGGAGTTACGCTGCAGGTCAGCGCGCAGCTCGTCTCCAATCTGACTTTGGCCGCCCGTGAAATAGTTAAGATCCAGCGACGCCCAAAACCCGGGCTTGAATCGCCTCACCACGTGCAACTGGGCGGCAAGGATGGGTTTCTGTTCACGGGTTACCCCGAGGAAATCGTTGTTGTCACCAAAGAACCAGGTCCCCAGTTGGAATTCGAGTATCCACCTGCGAAGGATGGGCTGGGCGTATCCCGCTTCAACTCTCAGGGCCCAGCGGTTGGCTCCGACGTTGATCACCTTGTCAGGATCGTACTCGCCCACTGGGATCAGGACTTTGACACTCGCGCCGAGGATTGGATGCGGGTCGTTGCGGAGCGCCTGAAAGTCCGCCGGAGTCATGGACGAGGCACCGGACAAGTTGACCGATAGTGTGACTCCGGGGTCGGCGAAGCCCGAGACATCTCGCTTGGTCGGGTTCTCGAGAAGAGTGCCAACTGTCGTTCCCCACGTATACGGAAGTTCGACCAGCAGATTCGTCGTGCGTCCCCACCATCCAAACGTCTGCCGGTAGGCCAGGAGCATGGTATTTATGTTGGAATCGACCCCGAAGACGGGCAGCGAAGGATCGGTGGCAACATCACCCCAAGAGTACGAGTACCCAACAACCGCCACTTTGGTACCCTTTGGTGCCGGCCAGTATGCACGCGGTGAGAGCTCCTGCGCAGTGGCGCCAGCCGCCACCAAGCTCAACACTCCCCAGACTAGCAGTATACGGTTCGCGCGTCGACTGCCCACGACTCGGCTCCTACGGTTTGAATCCATCTACGCTCCGGCATCTCCGCCGCGAAGCTGTGAGTTTACATGTGGATGTTAGCAGGTGTTACGCGCAGCTTCAAAGGGATGGAACGCGCTGACGATGGCGTCGGAGCATCTGCGTACCACGCGGTCCGATGAACAAAAAATGCCCTGCAATGCAACTCATTGCAGGGCAACCAATTAAGTCGTGGCGGGCCGGACAATACAAACCTCGAACTTTCGAGCCGTTCGTACGGGCCCTGCTCTCCGCCTACAGGATCTTTCTATCAGCTCTGAATGATGCAAACCCATTTCTTTGAGGCCCGAAGCGCAGGCGCGTTTTCGGCTCCCCGGGTAGGACTTGGACATATTATTGTTTAAACATGAAATGTGAGCTTGACACGCTCATATTTCATGGTATCTTAGATATATGATCGAGCGAAATCACCATGTCGGGGAGATCCGCCGCCGGCTCGAACAGAATCCGGTGGTGGCGATTATCGGGGCTCGCCAGGTCGGCAAGACGACACTTGCCGGGATCATTGGCGAGGCTTTCGATGGTCTCGTAACCCGTTACGATCTGGAGAATCCGGGAGATCTGTCACGGCTGGCGGAGCCCCAGCTGGCTCTCGAGCCGTTACGCGGCCTGGTCATCCTGGACGAGATCCAGCGGTTGCCGGAGATCTTCCCCTTGTTGCGTGTCCTCGCCGATCGCCCCGATCAACCGGCTCGATTCCTGGTACTCGGCAGCGCTTCCCCTGACCTCCTGCGCCAGAGCTCCGAGAGTCTTGCCGGCCGGATCAGCTACTACGAGCTGCCGGGTTTTCACTTGCGTGAAGTCCCCGGGGCAAGCGAGGCGGAACTCTGGTTGCGAGGGAGCTTTCCGCGCTCGTTTCTCTCGCCGGACCTCGCAACGAGTGATTCCTGGCGTCAGGACTTCATCCGCACATACCTCGAACGCGACCTGCCCGGCCTCGGCATCAACCTCGCGGCCGCAACCTTGCGACGCTTCTGGACTATGTTGGCCCACTGTCACAGCCAGATCTGGAATGGTTCGCGTTTGGCCGGTTCGCTGGGTGTTGCCCACACGACGGTTCGCTCGTACCTTGACGTGCTATGCGACACATTTATGACTCGTCAATTATTGCCTTTCATCGCCAACACGGGTAAGAGACAGGTAAAGTCGCCGAAGGTCTATCTGCGCGACTCCGGACTACTGCACGCGCTCCTCGGGATCCATGACCACGACCAACTGGCCGGTCACCCCATCTTGGGCGCATCGTGGGAGGGCTTTGCCATGGAGCAGATCATTGGGGCGCTGGGCGCTGATGATCGCCAGTGCTATTTCTGGGCCGTTCACACTGGAGCGGAGCTGGACCTGATCATCGAGCAAAGTCGCGAGCGGCTCGGCTTCGAGTTCAAGCGAACACTCGCTCCCAAGTTTTCACGATCGATGCGCAGTGCCCTCGAGACGCTGGAACTATCCCACCTGACCGTTGTCTATCCGGGCAAGCACACATTCCCCTTGGCTGAGAACGTAACTGTCAAACCTCTCGCAGCGTTCGCTTGATCCACTATCCTGATCGATTTTCTCGACGAGCCAGATGTCGAAGGTGTCTCGCAGGCATCCACGATGGGCGGACAGCCAGAGATCGGGTTCAGGAACGCGGTTCCATCAACCGTTTGAGAACATCGCCTTATGGGGACGAATCGAGGAGGCGTTGACGAGGATTATCTGGAGAGAATTCTTCGTGGAAAACTGACTTGATCAGCGACAGTTGAGGACACTATAACATGAATTGAGATCCAATCGGGATAGGGGAGCCGGATCGCTCCGGCTTCCCCTCCCACACCACCCCGGCATGCGGGTCCGCACCGGGCGGTTCGAGAAGTTGCGGTCACGCTGTACGGGGCGTGCCTGAGCTTCGGGTGATCACCGGCGCCGTCGAAGCTTCCACGCTCCGTTCTACGTTCGGGGCTTCACCCCTATCCTCGAACGGGAGCTCCAATGTCTTGGAAATCTGTGGCATGGCTTCTTCGAG
>CBDVBZ010000223.1:0-3069 GCA_965372355.1 uncultured bacterium
TCCTCGAAGAACTCGGTGGTGGTGGGATGGGTGTGGTCTACAAAGCCGAGGACACAAAGCTCAGGCGAACCGTCGCGCTCAAGTTTCTCCATAGTGTCCGCTTTGCGAGTGAAGAGCAGAGGAGTCGTTTCATCCGCGAGGCGCAAACCGCAGCAGCTCTGGATCACCCCGGCATCTGCACCGTATACGAAATTGACGAAGATGATGGACACATATTCATCGCGATGGCGTACGTCGAGGGCGTCGACCTCAAGGAAATACTGCGGTCCGGCCCACTCGACGTCGACGAGGCCCTTCGCATCGCCGTGCAGATCGGCCAGGGACTCGAGGCGGCGCATCGTAAGGGCATCGTTCACCGCGACGTCAAGTGTTCCAACGTCATGGTCAACGAGGAGGGCCAGGTCAAGGTCACAGATTTCGGCCTGGCCAAGGTGCAAGGCAGTACGGAGATCTCAAAGACGACCATGGGCGTGGGAACACCCTCGTACATGTCGCCGGAGCAATCGAGAGGCGACGAGGTTGATCACCGCACCGACATCTGGTCCCTGGGAGTCTGTCTCTATGAAATGCTCACCGGCGAACTGCCTTTCAGAGGAACCTTCGACGCGGCCGTCCTGTATTCGATTTTGAACGAGGATCCCCGACCCGCATCGACACTCCGGGCCGGGATACCGCTCGAGGTCGAAAAGATTCTCACGAAAGCGATGGCCAAGGACCCCGACGAGCGTTACCAGCAGATCTCGGAATTCCTCGAGCATCTGGAATCTCCGACGTCTGCGCGTACCCTCGATGTGCCAGTTGATTCGGCGGGAAGGAACAAGCCACATACCATAGCAGTACTTCCGTTTGAAGACATGAGTCCCGACCGGGATCAGGAGTACTTCTGCGACGGTATCGCCGAGGAGATCATCAACTCCCTCAACCAGCTCGGTGGACTTCGGGTCGCCGCCAGAACCTCTGCTTTTGCGTTCAAGGGCAGACCGGAAGATATTCGGGTGATTGGCGAGAGACTGGGTGCGGAGTCGGTGTTGGAGGGGAGCGTTCGCAAAGCCGGCGACCAACTCAGAATCACCGTGCAGCTGATAGATGTAGCCGAGGGCTACACTCGCTGGTCGGAGCGATTCGACCGCGAACTTAAGGATGTTTTCGCGATCCAGGATGAGATAGCAGGCAACATCGTGCAGGCCCTGGAAATCAAATTGAGCGAACGGGACGGGCGCGTCCTTGCAAAAGCGTCCACCAGGAATCACCAGGCTTACGATCTCTACCTCCGCGGCCGGGGGTTCTATCGCCAAACGCACCGCCGAGGAATCAATTACGCGATCGAAATGTTCGAGCACGCGATTGAACGGGATCGGGACTACGGGCTTGCGTACGCCGGATTGGCTGACTGTTATTCGTACCTGTTCAGTTTCTTTGATAATGAAAGAGCCAACATCGAGAAGGCCATGGCGCTAAGCCAGAAAGCGCTCGAGCTCGACCCGAAACTCGCCGAAGCGCACGTGGCGCGCGGCCGCGCTTTCTATTTCAGTCGGCGATACGAAGAGGCCGAACGGAAATTCGAGACGGCGATTCGACTGAATCCCCATCTCTACGCGGCTTATGAGTCATACGCACGCAACTACTACAACCAGGGAAATCTGGACAGGGCGGCGTGGTTGTTCGAGCAGGCCCTGCAAATGGATCCAGAGAACTTCGACGCCCCCATCCTTCTTGCGCAGACCTACAGAGGGTTGAATCAAACCGAGAAGGCCAGGGAGGCGCTGGAAAAGGGGTTATTGAACGCAACGAAACACCTGGAGCTGAATCCGGATGATGCGCGCGCGCTGTACATGAAAGCGATCGCCCTGGCCGTCGCCGGAGAGAAGGAACACGCTTTTGAGTGGCTGGAGCGGGCGTTGTCGATCGATCCCGAAGATCCGATGATCGTCTACGGCGCTGCCTGTGTCTATGCCGTGGCGGGAAGAGAGGAAGTGTCCATCGACTACCTCGAGAAAGCCCTAAGCACCGGCTGCTTTCACCGGGACTGGGTGGAACGGGACAGCGATCTCGATTCGCTTCGTAACCACCCTCGCTTCAAAGCCCTTCTGTCGAAGCTGGATTGATCACCCTCACTCGAACCAGCCTTTTGTCACACATGAGGAACTCCGACATGAATAGTCGAAACCTGCAAACACGGACCTGCTAATTTATCTGCGAATACGGTTGCGGTAAGAAGGGCGCTGGGGACATTGCTATAACCCGATAGACAACCGACGGCGCCGTTTTAGCCTACGCGTTCGTTGGACATCTCGGACAACACGTCCGAGAGCTTTGCCGTGGCCAGGCAGATGCACGAGTCCGCGGCACCGTAGTAGATCCAGAGATCATCGCCTCGGACGAATCCCCCGCTTGTGAACACGACGTTCGGCGCGTCGCCTGTTCGCTCATAGTGTTCGTGGGGGCTGAGCAGCCACCGGCGGGTTCGCCCGATCAGGCGATGGGGTTCGTTAAGGTCCAAGAGCGCCGCACCGAGGCGATAAATCGGATCGCCCACTACGGATTTCACTCCATGGTAGATTACTAGCCAGCCCGCTTCGGTCTCGATAGGTGGCAAGCCGGCCCCCACCCGGACACCATCCCACCACGGCCCGCCCCGAACCGGAATCACCACGTCCGGCTTGCCCCAATACATGAGGTCCGGCGAATATGAAATCCACACGCTTCCGCCCCCGATCGAGGGGCGATGGAGCATGGCGTACAGCCCGTCGAACGTGCGCGGAAACAGCGCGGCGTTCTTGTTGTCGGGAGGTAGCACCATGCCGATCCGCTCGGCGGTCCGGAAATCCGTTGTCATGGCCAGGGCCACCCCAGGGCCATGATCGGAGTAAGAGGTGTAGGCGATCACCCAGCGTTCCTTTTCCTCGATCCAAGTGATGCGGCAGTCCTCCACGCCGTTCTTTTCATAATCGAAGCCTTGTGCGGGATGAAGCAGTGCTCGCTCCTCGAAACGCCAGCCCGTGATTCCGTCCTTGCTGCGAGCGACAATGAGGTGTGAGCGTCCCGACGTGGTTTCAACCCGTACCAGCA
>CBDVBZ010000224.1:0-3050 GCA_965372355.1 uncultured bacterium
GATCCTTCCGCAAGCGTGTTGCGAAGGACCGTCGACTGAAATTCTTCCTGCGAATCCAGATTACGATAGCGCACATCAAATATGAGGACCCAGAGCTTCTTCCGGGCCTCGACGTGAGCCGAGATCCCCCAGCTGATGAACTCGGAGACATCGCCAAAGCTCAAGTCGATCGGCACCGTGTTGCCGTCCACCGTGATGTCGCCGTTGAGACCCGACAGCCAGAAATACGGTGTCACATCGATCTTCCACCGGTTATAGCTCATGATTTGAGCGGACGCCGATTGATGCAACGTAACCGCTAGCAGTAGAACGAGTAGAATCAGGGAGTGTTTCTTCATAGAATATTAGTTGGGGGGAAAGTTCTTCAGTATCTTACGAACGGCTTCTTCAACGCGCTTGTCCCTCTCTTCATCCGACGCGTTTGTCGTAAGCTCGGCTTGTGCCGAGCCTCGCCACACGAGCGCTTTTGTCTGCGCATCCACGATGTCGAGAAGCAACGTGCCCTGCTGCCATTCGCTTGTGTATTGATACGTCCAATTCTGGTCGTACCGGTCGTACTGTGCCGTATCGTAGGAGTTGTCGACGGCCGATTGGCTCAGCTGGTCATCCAGAGCCGCGTGATAGCTCACGATGAAATCCGGCGATGTGGATTCTTTGCGAAAACCCTGCGCCATCAGCTGCTTCTCGATCGCGCCCCGGATCCGCGCCACGACCAGGGGATCGGAGAGTCGCGGATCGGTTTCCTGTGCCGCCGACGGCAACCAGTTCCATGTCTTGTATTTGGCGAAGTCGACATCGTCGGCGTGCTGCGTCTCGATGTGCATCGACGAACAACCGACTAGCAACAGGAGCCCACACGCGACAAGGATTCTTCGGTAATTCAGTTTATGACTCATCCCATAAGCCTCCAGGACTTGGTGCTCTCGTCGGTAACTACCTTGGCCAGCCTATCACAACCACCCTATGCCCGCACGGTCAAAAGACATCCTGGAGATAACGAGTGAGCTTTCTGAGAGTCGTCGAGAGATCTGGTTTCGGAAACACATCCTTGAACTCCTCCACGTCTGCCGGGTACGTGCTCGTCGCCAGAATCACGGTCATGTCCAACACACCGATCAACGCCGGGTAGTTCGAAATACAGGCCAGTATCTCACCATCCGATATCATTCCCCGCCGATCCTGGTTCATCGATCCAATTGTGAACGCGTATATGTGATTGGCCCGTATCTCGGGTGGCAGTGTCTCCAGATAAGCTTCGTAGTCCTCACGCACTGTCGAGTAACCCGATGCAGGATCTAGTCTGGTCAGGGCTTGCGGGGTCAATCCTTCCGACATCTGACCGGCTACCTGCTTTCCCCGAATGTCTAAGTATTTCTGGACGACGGGCACCCACTCTTCCTCCCTGAGAGCCCGCATCCCGATCTCAGTGCCAAAAAACTGCGTTTTCATATGCAGAAATGGTCTCACCGTGTCGGCGGCCACCGTCGACGTTGTGTCTCGAGTCCCCGCGGCCTCGACAAGATGGTCGACATACTGCTTCACCAGATCATAAACCGATTGCGGGAATGGAAAATCCTCCCGGATGAAGGGGTGCTGGTCGAGACCTTTTAGCAACGCCGAGCCCTTCTGGACGGGATCGTCGACACCATACTCGTGATTATAAAACCCGACATGGATGCGGCCGTTCACCGGTTTTAGATCATCGAGGAAGAAGTTCCTCGCCTCGAACATCATCCCCATATTCTCGTACGCGAGATACATCATAAAGGCGGCGGCGGCCGGCGCGTTGACCGGCGAAGGCGCCACCCCATAGACGTGCGCCCCGCGCAGCGCGGCGCAGATAAACATCCCCGCCCAGTAGTCGCTCAGCCACAACGAGTCGATGGCCACGAGCACACTGCCCTTCGGGGCGAGATTGTAGATCGCTGCCCTCATGACCGTGGCGATCTTCTTGCCGAAGCCGGTATCATTGAACGCGATCAGAACCGGCACCCGCCACCCTTGTTCCCAAAGCTGTTTGCACTTCTGCTCGTAGTCCTCGGCCAAGGGCCGGTCCTGGAGAAACTCCGGGACCCCATCCTCACCAAAGTCCTGGTTTTCACACAGTTCTCTGACGGCATGTTTCATCTCGAGGAGCGCCGGGCCCTTGATCACCATGGCCCGGTCCTCCCATGTCGGGGGCTGGTAGTGCTGGCCGACACCGGTGCCCGTCAGGATTCCCACACCGCTCGCCGGATCATCCTCGAAGACATCGCGAAAGGCAAACTTGCGATGATCCCGCATCGATATATCGATGGCAAATGTCGGATCCCATGGGTTGGTGACGCTCACGTTGACTTTGAACAACTTCGCGAGCTCATCCTCCGGCAGACCACCGAACGTCGGCGATGCCTGGATCGCGGCCATCATTTCCTGATGAGCGGCGTTGACGCCGGCCTCGACGGTGCTGTCCTCCAGGCTCACTGTGTCCGTCGTGTAAATATTCTCCAGATACGTGATGATCCCGTACGAATTGTTGGTTACATAGAAGTTCTGATCGATGAAGAGTTGATACTGGGGCAGTTTGTTTCTCTCGCCCCGGTCGATGGCCCTGACCGCGTTGGTAAGGGCGCGCATATAGCCATCCGTGACCATATCCCAACTCATCGGGTCATCTTTTCCCGCCGCGGTCGTCTCTTGAAAGTCGTGGATGGTCAGAACATGATACAGCTCGGTCTCGTTGATCATCCGTTTGAGATACGGATGAAACTGCTCGTTGATCAGGTATTCGATGTTGTTGCAGTCGGTAAATGACTGACCCGTGAGCCTTGAGACGACGGCATCCCATTCGTCCTGCGTATCGTATTGATCGGGGCGAAGACCGTAATTGAGCGGCAGCCAGGTGAACTGCGCGCGCTGCAGCCAGAACGCACTCGTTGTCTTCCACCGTCTTCTCGACGCATCGGCCGCCTCATCGATAGCGACGACGGTTCTCCTGAACACCTCGTGGGCGAGATCCGTCTGCTTCCCTGCTTCCGCAAGATTGACCCTGTCGAACCGTGGTAACCGCG
>CBDVBZ010000225.1:0-3041 GCA_965372355.1 uncultured bacterium
AACCACGGCCGGGAGTATCTGGAACACGCCACCGACACGATCCGCGGTTTCCTGGGAGACGGTGTGAAGACCATTGCGTTTGTTCCCTACGCGGGAGTCACTGTGCCCTTCGATGCGTATGCGGGGATCGTGCGCGAGCATTTCGAGCCGTGGGGATATAAGATCGAGTCCGTCCACGAGACCGATGCCCCCGGCAAAACGGTCGAGACCGCCGATGCGGTCGTGGTTGGTGGTGGCAACACATTTCACCTGCTCCAGAAGATGTATGAGAACAACCTCCTGGATCTGATCCGCAGCCGCATAAACGACGGCATACCTTATGTGGGGTGGAGTGCAGGTTCCAACCTCGCTTGTCCCACGATCAGGACGACCAATGACATGCCGATTGTAGAGCCGCGGAGTTTTGACGCGATCAATCTCATTCCCTTCCAGATCAACCCGCACTATCTGGATCAACATCCGGAAGGGCATGCGGGCGAGACGAGAGAACAGCGGATTCTCGAGTTCATCGAAGCCAACCCCGGTATGTTCGTGGCGGGTCTGCGCGAAGGATCGATGTTAAGGGTAGAGGGCTCATCACTCGAGTTGCTCGGCGACAAGCCAATGCGGATATTCAAGAGGGGTCAGGACACAACCGAGTGCCAGCCCGGGGATTCGTTGGCCTTTCTTATGGGCTGAGCGGTGTCATCCCGAGCTTCGCGACAATGCGAAATCCCGTGGAGTCACCGGCGGAACGCGTCGCCATCAGGACTCCTCTCTCATGCTCCGGCGCAACGCTTCGTACCTGTCGACTTCGTCCGACTTGCCGCGCTTGCGCGCCCCCTCGAGATACACGTCGAGCTTCTCCAACAGAACCCGCACGGCCGCCTCCCGGTCGCCGGCATCGAGCACACTGGACTCGATGATCTTCTCCAGCGCCCGAATCCGAAACCGGTCCATCCCCCAGTAACGTCTGGACAGCTGGTCTTCGTGCCCCCCGTACTTGATGACCAAGGGCTCATCCACAAACAACACCGGATACCGCGAACATATCCGCAGCCAAAGATCGTAATCCTCGCACACGGGAAGCGTCTCGTCGAACCCTCCCACTCCGTTGAGCAGCGACCGCTTGACGACAACCGATGACGGGGAAATCACACAGAGTGGCAGGCAGTCCCGAAAGATGAGACCACCCCGCTTCGTGTGGCGTTTCCCGGGGTTGACCCGCCGGCCGTTGCGGATCCAGATCTCGTCGGTGTGGCATATCGAGTGCTCCGGTCCTCGCTCGAGCGCGGATAGCTGTCGCTCGAGTTTCTCCGGTTGCCACTCGTCGTCCGAGTCGAGAAAGGCAACCCACTGGGTCGTTGCCACATCGACGCCGCGATTGCGAGCGGCGCTGACACCCCGGTGCTCCTGACGGACAAACTCGACCTCCGGAAAATCGGCCCGCAGCCACGACCCGGGGTCCTCTAGAGATCCATCGTCGACGACGATTACCCTGGCCGCCTGTTTTGTCTGGCATCGAACGGATTCGAGCGCCCGCCGTAGCGGATCGACGCGGTCGCGGGTTGGCACGACAACGGTGACATCTGTTGTAGAGGGTCTCATTGAACGACTTCAGAGCAGAAAGCGGCGAGATTTCGCAGCCGGCGGGGTGAGGTCGCCTACAGGTTCTCGCCCCCGAGCTGTAAACCGAGAATGATGGTGAATTTGTTGTATCGAACATTCGAGCCGTCCGCGTTCCCCAACCCATCCAATCCCTCGATCTGGGACAGATCGATAGCGCCGACTGTGTCTGTTCCAAACGCCCATTCCAGTCCCAACGTCACATGCAGTTTGCGGACGCTGAATTCACCACCGGCCGTCAGATGATACAGATCCCACTTGGTGATCACCGAGTTTGTTTTTTCGGGCACAACGGCCGAAAAATCGGTCGTAAAGCTCCCATATGCGGCCCTGTTCGGGGTGAATCGATGCTGGACACCGATTCCCCAGTTAAACACCGACTTGTACTCCGCCACGACCCTGTTCGGCAGGGTTTGCCCGTTGCTCTGACCAATAAAAGGTGTCGTTTCGATGAGCTGGAATTGATCAATCGGGGCATACCATTCGGCGGCGATTGTATACTGCGTCGGGCCACGGTGATAACCCACACCCGCACCGATCGCCCATGACGATGGAAACTTGGACTTCTGGTCACGCTGCACGTCCGTGGCGTAGAAGTCATTCCCGCTTCCACCGCTGGAGTCGATGCGGCTCGTTACCAGATCGACGAAGGACGTCCCTTCCCCAAGGAGGTTGAGGCTGGGAGTGGTAAGCGACACCCCAAAGGTGAGCGGACGGGCATCGTACATCACCCCGAGCTTTGCCAGTGTGCGGTAGTTGTAGTAACTGAAATCTCTAATGATTTTCGTCACGCCCACATCACCGTTGGCGCTCAGGGCCTGGCCGATGTCCTCATACCGCAGCCGCTGCCCGCGATACGCGACAAACCCGGTGGCACCGACGCCGATATGGTCGCGGATGCGACGCGACCACACGATGCCGCCCCAGTACTCGTTGAGATTGACATCGAAAAGCACGCTGCCGCTAAGCGACTCGATAGCCGAAACGGGGAGCTCGTCGCTGTTCTTGACAACCTGATCGCCGAGGCGGGCGCTGAACTGCATTCTGGACAGATAGATGTAGCCCCACTGGTTGCGACGCTTCTCTTCGAACGTGAACAGACCGGCGACGAAGCTCGGCGCGGGCTCGACCGCCCAGGAGGTTCTGTCTTGGTCCCCCGGTCCCGCATCAGCGGCGGTCAGGACCTGGAGCTGAAACACCTTCGCGCTCAGGAGGAATTTCGCTCCATCAACGAGCGCGACGGCGCCGGGGTTGTAGTAGCCGGCACTCAGATCTCCAACGCTGCCGATCACGACACCGCCGAGCAGACGGGACGAGGTACCATAACGCTGAGCCCAGTACTGGGAATCCTGCGCTGCGATATTGCGCGCAGAGAGGATGGAGAGAACGAGTACGATCGCGATAAGTCTTGCTCTGGTCATGGCCACCTTTCAGCC
>CBDVBZ010000226.1:0-2822 GCA_965372355.1 uncultured bacterium
GGAGCTTCCGTCTTCGGAGTTTCTGTTTTCGGAGCCTCCGTCTTCGGAGTTTCTGTTTTCGGAGTTTCTTTCTTTTCTCCGGCTTCCTTGTTCATATCGCACCCTCTTTCTAGCGCTCAATGGATGGAACCGATCAGTTGCGGATTTCGCGGACGCGGCGGCTCGCAATGATCAACCCCATTATACTCAAAACAAGCAGAATGGCAACCGCGCCCAAAAACACGTAGACGGCTTGTAACGAGTACGCGGTTTTGACGATACCGACGAGGTGGACGGCGATGGCTCCCACCCCGAAGACGAGGATGAATTTGATCGCGAAACCGGTGCTCCGCCAGCGGGCGGGCGTCAGCGCCGCGACAAGACTGTTTTCGATCGGTTGCATGCCGAGACTGAACACGACGTAAGCGCCCGCGCAGATCGCGAGGAGATAATTGTCGGTAAAGGCCATTCCAAAGAGAAACGGCACACCGGCGGCCTGAATACCCAGATAGGCGTAGCGTAGATCATACTTGTCGGCGAGCTTTCCCCCAAGAAGCTGGCCGAATATGGCAAAGAAGAGCACGACCGAGGTTAGTGTCGTCGCCGCGAGCGTCGCCGTCCCGTGGGTTTTAAGGAACGACATCGCCCCGATCAGATTGGCAAAGAATGTGGTGTTGAGTTCGAGGTACGCGGGGAGCAACACCATGTTGCCCCGATATATGAGTCCGCCAAACACCAGTGCCACGCAGAGAATGATGAAATAGGTGACGTATCCGCCGTCGGACTTTTTCTCCGCATGGACGGGGTTTGGAGATTCGTCCACTCCGATCAGGCTCAGCAGGACACCCGTAACGATCCCCACCAGACCAATAACGATGAGCGCCGTCTCCCAGCCGAAGAGCCAGGTCAGGACACCGGTAACGAGCGGTGCGCACGCGATCCCCAGGCTCCCGAAGACGCCGTTGATACCCAGCGCGTACCCGCGCTTTCTGAATGTGTGGGATATCAACGCCATCCCCGCTGGGTGGTAGATCGCCGCGCCCAGGCCGACGATCGTCAGACAGACCGGCATCGTGCGGCTGGAAGGAAAGAAGCCGGCAAGCGCCAGGCCCGCGCCCATCGCGAAAATGCCGATCACGAGGAGCCGTTTCGCTCCCCAGCGGTCGACGATGAATCCCGCCGGCAGGGCGCCGATACCATAAGTGAGGTACATGAAAAAGCTTAGACGTACCACGTCCTCGAGGGGCATACCCAGCGAGGCCACGAGGGGCATCGTCACCGCGGGAAACACGAGAATGAACAAATGGGTGAGAAAGTGGCATGGACAGGTGAGAAGAAGAACACGCTTCTCCGCTGCTGTCAGGCCTCCTGCTGCGGCTTCTTTGTGGACGTCGGTGTACTGAGTCAACGCTGTTGTCTTCCTTCGCGATCAGGTGAGCACATTGTCAGCAGTGCGATGGTATGGTAGCCTGACTAGAGAGTACTATACCTTTTCCTCCCCGTTGAGTCACGTGTGTTGGGTTTTTGTGAGGAGGTGGAATCGTGCACGCAACGGTTTTTTCCGGAACCATATTTGGTGTCGATGGCCTGACCGTTGAGGTCGAGGTCGACCTTTCCCGAGGTATCCCCAGTTTTTCCATCGTTGGTCTGCCAAACACGGCGGTCAAGGAAAGCCGCGAACGAGTGACGGCAGCGATCAAGAACTCCGGTCACGAGTTTCCCCTGGAGAGAATTACCGTCAATCTCGCCCCGGCGGACATCAAGAAAGAGGGCGCCGCGTTCGATCTGGCGATTGCCATGGGGATCGTGGTCGCCGCGGCCCGAAAGCTGGACGACGATTGCACCCGCCTGTCGAAGACCGTCTTTTTGGGAGAACTCGCCCTCGACGGCGCCATTCGCAAGGTCCGAGGCGTCCTGCCGGTCCTCTTGCACGCCAAGGAAATGGCCTTCGACCGGGCGGTGATCCCGTACGAGAACTTCACCGAGTCGCTGGTTGTGGGTGGTATCGAGGTCTACGCTGCAAAACATCTGACCGACGCGATCGATCTGGTGGGTGCGGCGTGCGAAGGTGCGGAGCCGGTTGGTTTCGGCACTTGTTCTGACGAGCGCGTGCTCCACAAGCCAGCCGATCAGGTTCGCACGGTGGAGCACTCACCCCTGACCGCGGGAGACGATGCGCCCGATATGGAGGATGTTGTCGGACAGGAGACCGCCAAACGAGCGCTTCTCGTTGCGGCGGCCGGTGGCCACCATGTCCTGATGATGGGACCGCCGGGCGCGGGCAAGACCATGCTCGCCCGTCGCTTTGCTTCTGTTCTGCCGCCGCTCGATGAGAAAGCGGCATTGGAGACCACACGGATATACAGTATCGCCGGGCTTCTCGATGGCAGGGGGCTGGTGACGCGGAGTCCCTTTCGCGCGCCGCATCACAGCGCAAGCGATGCGGGTCTTATCGGTGGTGGCAACGTGCCGCGCCCAGGCGAGATAACGCTCGCGCACAACGGCGTGCTCTTTCTCGATGAGCTTCCCGAATTCCGGCGCCATGTCCTCGAGACACTGCGCGAGCCGATCGAAGCCGGGCGGATCGCCATATCACGAGCACGAAGCACGGTGGTTTTCCCCGCTCGTTTTCAGCTGATATCCGCCATGAACCCCTGCCCGTGCGGCAACACGGGGAGCCCGGACCACACCTGCCGGTGCACGCCCACGGTACGGGACCGGTACGTTGGCAGGATCTCCGGGCCGCTTCTCGATCGGATTTCGATTCATATTTTTGTTCGCCCGGTCGAGATCGGAGCGTTCAAAGATCGCCATAAAGCGACACCCAGCCGCTCGATGCTCGA
>CBDVBZ010000227.1:0-2790 GCA_965372355.1 uncultured bacterium
ATGAGGTGGGGGATACCGAGTGTTGCGCCGTGGGGCAGGTTCGACAACCAGGAGATGTTACCTCTGTCATCCGAGACCTTCATGGCAAAGTGGTATGTCGTATTGAAGTCGAGTCCCTGGACCATGAAGGTCTCGGATGACCCGATAGGTTGTGGGGTTGGTGGATTTGGGACTGGTGTGGCCCGGTCGAAGTTGCTCCAGTAGATCCCGGAGTCGGAGTACCGGAGATCGTAGGCTGCGGCAATACCCGTCGCGCTATCGTCCCCCGTTGCTGTCCATCTGAGCGTCGCCGTGTTTGAGCCGGTGGATACGACAGCGAGATCTGTCACTGGCGCGGGCGGGATACTGTCCAGTTGTGATACCACACGGAAGACGTTCAAACGTCCACCGGATACGCTCTTGCCACCCAGGGCAGGGATGGAGTCCGCGCTCGAGAGAATGAGCGCTTTGACATCGGTATGGGGCATCGTCGGGGCGGCCGCCCAGATAAGACTCACGGCACCGGACACGTGTGGCGCCGACATCGATGTGCCACTGCCGTATCCATAGGAGTTGCCCGGAAGTGTGCTAAAGATGCTCGTACCGGGTGCCCCAAGATCCACCGAAACGAGCCCCCAGTTTGACAGGTAGTTCAACTGATCGTTGTGGTCGGTGTTCGCCACCGAGATGATGTTGTCGAGATCGTAGGCAGAGGGATAGTGGGGGTAAATATCCGTATTCGACCCATTGTTTCCTGCGGCCGCGACGAAGAGCTGGCCTGCGGCACCTGCCGCGTCGATGGCATCTTCCAACGCCGCCGAAAACGAACCTCCACCCCAGCTGTTGTTCGTGAGCCTCACTCCCATCAAGGTTGCGTATTCAACGGAGCGGATCGCGTTCGAGGTCGAGCCGCCCCCGTACGAATCGAGGAACTTGATCGGCAGGATTTTGGCTCGCCAACTGACGCCCACGACGCCGATCCCATTGTTGCCGACCGCCGCGATCGTACCCGATACATGGGTGCCGTGTCCGGCGTCGTCCATCGGGTTGTTGTCGTTGTTAACGAAGTCCCAACCTCGGACGTCATCGATGTATCCGTTGCCGTCGTCGTCGATGTTGTTACCGGGGATCTCTCCCGGGTTCACATAGATGTTTTCCGAGAGGTCTGCATGATTCCAATCGACACCCGTGTCGATGACACCCACGAGAACGCTATCTCCCGTTTCAACGTCCCATGCCTCCGGGGTATCGACATCCGCGTCCGGCGTGCCGCCGGTCTGGCCGGTGTTGTGCAAGCCCCAGAGCTGCGCGAAATCGGGGTCATTGGGAAACGTTGCGACTGCACGCCAAATGTAATCCGGTTCGACGTACTCGATTTGAGGGTTCGACTTCAGCCGATCAACAGCTTCCTCCACCGCCATATCCCCGATGCCCCACAACTCGGCTCCGGTACTCTCGAACCGCCGAATAAAGGTTGCATCGATCATCGATAGAAGTCCGCTGGGAGTGTGTGGTGGGGTCGAATCACTGATTTTCACGATGATCTGACCCTGCACGTATTTATCCGGCGGATCGGGTTGCTGCCCGAGTGCATCGAAGGCGAGGATACCCGCAAATACGAAGCTCGCGCCGATTGCGAGAAGCTGGATCGCGCGTTTCATGGTTACTCCCCCAGTCGATTAACGAAGTCTGGTTATGCAGAAAGGTCGGCGTGGCACCGCGGGTGGGAGACAGAGGATGCGTCAGCAGGGTTCTAACGCCTAAGGTGAGGCTGAGCGGCCAGTATACCATTAACCTGGCTTTGTGGGAATGATGAAAATGCATCATTTCTTCTCCTCCAAAGGCAACCTGTCACTGTAAACTTCGCCTTACGGGTGCAGCATTCTCTCTATGACGCAAATGCAATTCAGTGACTGCCTTAGCTCGGAAAGCGCTCGCAGCACATTTGGGCGTGGCGCGGGGACTGTGATCTACTGGACGGAGTGGCGCTCTCGGATTCTGCGTGCGAATCTCGACGGGACAGGAATTGAGACGGTCCAACTTTCTTCACCGAAGTCTCTGGCGAAATCGATCTCGAGCGGAAAGGGGGCGATGCCCCGCGCACCGCAGGAGCGGCGGCTGGGGCGGCACCCCCCGGACTCTACCACAACGCTACTCCGCTAAACTGATGCGGCTCTTTTCGTGCATTTCCACATCGTGTTTGCTGCCGATCGTGATGACGACCCGCCGGTTGGCGGCCCGACCTTCCGCGCTGGCATTACTCGCAACAGGGTGTTGCTCGCCGTACCCGACCACCTTGATCTTCGCCGGGTCGACGCTGTGTTTGTCCAGGACGTAGTGAAGCACGGAGTGCGCCCTTGCGCTGGACAATTCCCAGTTCGACGTGTACTTCCACGTGAAGTTCTGTCTTATCGGCTGGTCGTCCGTGTGACCCTCGATCAGGATCCAACGATCCGGGTAGTTCTGCATCACGGTCCACACGCGGTCGAGGACTTCTTGCGCGCCCGCCGTGAGCGATGCCCGTGCCGACGCAAATGTTGCTGCGCCGTCCAGCGTAATGTGGGTCAGGCCCTCATTCGTTTCGATGAGAACGCGATTCTCTTCCGTCAGATCGCTGAGCTTGGACTGGAGCTCCTCGTTCATCCGTTGCTGTGTCGTGAGCTCACTTTCGAGGCGACTTATCTCTGTGTTCTTCTGCGCAAGCTCATCGTTCAATCGTGTCACGGTGCTCCTCTTGGCGCAGCCAACTGAGAGTACTAGGCATACGATGGCACATACAAAAAGCTGCAGCTTCACGGTTGATCCTCCTTG
>CBDVBZ010000228.1:0-2397 GCA_965372355.1 uncultured bacterium
GATGTGTTCCGCTCGGTCGGGGGCGTGATCCGCAAGTCGTGGTGCGGGCCGTGCTTTGGGCAGGGGGAAGACAGACTCCATGAGGGCGAGCGCGCGATCACGACATTCAACCGCAACTGGCAAAACCGCATGGGCCTCGGCGGTGAGGGGTACCTCGCAAGCCCATCCGTGGTAGCCGCGTCGGCGCTTATCGGCTATATGGCGCCCCCGGGCGAGCTGGGTCTGGAGTGGGAGGCCGAGTTGTTCGGGATTTAGGGCGTCGATCGCGCGTGACCATCCGCGTGTGTCCCACGTGTGTGCCATACCAGTGTACTATATCTAGTTGACATTAAATAAGTTCTGTGGTACAATAGGACCGTCAAAAAACACCGGGTTCTAGAAACCCGGCGTTGCCCCGCATAAACACCCCGGCATCTCTCACGCCTGGTTTTCAGAATCCAGCGTTTCTCCTCATAACCCTGTCCCGTGCGGCCACCAGTAAGGAGGGGTTATGATGAATCTCATTTGGGGAGCGGTGCGATTCGCTGTGGTCGCGTCGTTCCTTGTGACCGCTGCGGCGTACGCACAACCAGACTGCCCTACGGAAAACGGCCAGATCGCTGTGTATTTCGATCGGGCTGGCACGCAGCGGCACATGGACGCCGGCCCCGTCGGGAGCTTCGTAACGCTCTACGTTTTCGGTGAGGGTATGGAGGACAACATCCCCTTTGTGAACGGCGCCGCGTTCGCGGTCGACTTCGGCCCGAAACTCCAGTGGTTTTGCGACATTCACCTGTATGGGGCGTGTCTTGGATCGGCCCCGAATGGGTACTCGGTAGGCTTTGGCTTTCGCCCACAGTTCGGGAACAAGTTCGAGATTGTACGGTCCGTCTGTATGTGGACAAACGACTGCAGCGCCGGCCAGAACGTGGATGGGCCGACGGTGCTCGAGCACCCTCTATTCCCGGAGCCGTGCCCGCTTGTTGCTGGACCGTTTCCTCATCTGGAAATCTACCTAACGCGCGGTGCCCGCTCACAGACCTGTCAGTTGGTAGAACTGGATATCCATCCGGGTTCCTGCCCCAATCCGTACAACATCAATCTTTTTGATTGGCTGGACGGAGCGAATCTCAAAACGGGTGGTGTCCTTCCCGTGGCGATTCTCGGCAGCGAGACCGTTGACGTGAACGACATCGATCCGGCGAGCATCTTCCTCGAAGGCGTTGCACCATTACGTTATGAGTACGAAGATGTGGCGACGCTGGACGGCCACGATGACTGTGAGTGCAACGATGGAGATGCCGACGGGCATATGGACATGACCCTGAAGTTCTCCAAGATGGACATTGCACTGGCCCTCTTGATGGAGGACCCGTACCACGTAGGTCAGATGCTTCCGCTGACGTTGGGCGGTGCGTACATGGACGGCATGCCGTTCTCAGCTTCGGACTGCATCACGCTGGTCGGCAACGACAAGGAGAAGAGGGACGCTGGCATGGACGGAGCCTCGGCGCTGGGATTCCCGACACCGAACCCGTTCAACCCGGTGACACGTATCAGCTACAGCGTTCCGACGACACAGCACGTCCGCATCGCGATCTACGATGTGGCGGGCCGTCTGGTTGAGAGCCTCGTTGATGAGGTCAAGGGCGCCGGTGAGTATGTGCTCGCGTGGGACGCGGGGAGACTGCCGAGCGGCGTTTATTTCTACCGTATGGAGACGGGAGACCGGACGATCGTTCGGAGAGCCACGTTGCTCAAGTAATCTACTGAAGGGAGTGGTTACAGTGAAACTAATTTGCAGGACCCTGGTGCTTGCTATTGCCGCGTCGCTCCTCGCAACCACAGTGGTCTACGCCCAACAGTGCTTAGCTGGAGGCGGTTCGTTCGGCCTGTTTTTCGACGAGGCCGGCACGCAGCGGCACATGGATGCCGGCCCCCCGGGGAGTCTCGTGACCGTCTACGTCTTCGGTGAAGGGTTCCAGGACAAGGTGCCGTTTGTTAGTGGTGTGCAATTCTGCGTCGACTACGGGCCGAACCTGAGCCTGGTCGCCGACATCCCGCTCTTTGGGGCCACGATTGGGGGCGGGTCGGATTGCTACAGGGACTGGCCCGGCGGAGGCGGATTGTCGATCGGTCTTGGCCTCAACCCGCAGCTCGGGGAGAAATTCCTGTTTCATACGGCCATCTGCCAGTGGGTAAACGACTGTAGTGCCGGTCAGAACGTGGATGGTCCCAGCGTGCGCGAGCACCAGTTGTTTCCCGATCCATGTCCGCTTGTTGCGCGCTTTCCCGACATGGCGGTGTTCGACGCCTTCGGCGCGCGATCGCAGACCTGCCAGATGGTCGAGCTGGATATCAAGCCGGGTTCCTGCCCCAATCCGTACAACATCAATCTTTTTGATTGGCTGGACGGAG
>CBDVBZ010000229.1:0-2378 GCA_965372355.1 uncultured bacterium
CTCCTGACGAAAGCGAACCAGTGATGAGAATTGTCGCTGTGCTGGCGGCGCTGCTGGGCAACCTCGTATCTTTAGTGTTGGGCGTCGGCCTCCTGACGAAAGCGAACCAGTGATAAGAATTGTCGCTATGCTGGCGACGCTGCTGGGCAACCTCGTATTTTTAGTGTTGGGCGTCGGCCTCCTGACGAAAGCGAACCAGTGATGAGAATTGTCGCTGTGCTGGCGGCGCTGCTCGTCGTCTTGTCGACGGGCGTGTGCCCCGCAGCCAAAGAGTACAGAGTCAGCCGCGAGGAACTCGATCGGATGTCTCCCGAGATGCGGGAGACGTTCGCCGGTCTGCATTATTTTCTCAATCCCTACCAGACGAAGCAATTTCTGTCGCTGCCCACCAACGATGAGCGAGTGACATGGATCGAGCGCTTCTGGAAACAGCGCGATCCCACGCCGACCACTCCCGAGAACGAAATGGAGATCGAGCACAACATCCGGGTCAAGCTCGCAAGAGACGCCTACAAGAGCAAGAAATGGCCGGGGTGGGACAAGCGTGGAGAGGTCTTTATCCGTTACGGTCCGCCGAACTATCGCGGCAAGGTGTGGGCGGAGATCAATGTCCATGGAATGGACCCTCCGGGTGAACTGTGGTTCTACACGCGGCACAACATGCTGGTATCGTTTCAGAACTTTGGATTGAAGGGCGAGTTCATCTACTCTATCGATGCTCTTGGGCCGACGGAGAAGTTCTCGCCCGAGCTGACTGAATTTCTTCTCTACGATACCGACACGGCGTTGTCGCAGCAGATTCCTCAGCAGTATCTCGAATACTATTCCGCCCCTGCTTACGCGGCTGTGCCGGTGACCGTTGAGCCCGGGCGCGAGGAGGCGTTTCGGATGGCCCGCCCGCGCGAGCTGGATGCGGCCATCGATGCGCTGATGGATCCCGATCGCATTGATATGGTGCCGAATAACATCATGAACATGTTCCAGCAAGACGAGATTCGGGAGGTCGCCAACAACTTCGAGATCGTTCTCGAGGAGACGCCGTCGAGCTATCCGTTCAACTTCGAGCGGAAGGAGCTGCCGTTTTACTTTGCCGTCGACCAGTTCAGGGGAGGACCGGAGACCAACCGTGTGGACATCAGTATCGAAGTGCCCGTGGTGATCGACGAGGACGGCGAGACCCCCAGCGGTGAGACCTACCACGTCGAGGTGGTTATTTGGGACGCCGACTATAATCAAATCGCCCGGCGGGAAACCGACATCGCCGTCCGCGCCCACGCCAGTGTCACGGATTTCTCGAGCCTCATCCCGACCCAGCTGATGGTGGGTCTTCCCCGGGGCTACTATAGAATGGGGATATCTGTGGAGGGTGAGAAGTCGCAGCGCTCGTCATCGTATCGAACCGCGTTCAGCTGTGAGCCATACGGTGTGCAGCTCGCCATCAGCGACATCATGTTTGCCAGCCGCATCGAGAAGGTGGAGAACCCATCGATATTCACACGGGGTCCGCTCGATGTCGTCCCGCATCCGATCCACGCGTACAGCCGCAGTTTTTCGATGCCGATTTACTTCGAGCTCTACAATCTCACGCTCGACGACCGCGGTGTGTCGTCCTATACTATCGACTATAGAATTGTCCCCCACTCGCTGCGCAAGAAGGACTTCTGGGATCGTTTCGAGGGAAGCGCGACGACGGTGTCGTCGACGTTTCAGTCCTCCGGCGTAAGCGCCTACGAGACGCAGTATCTCTATCTCAATATGGAAAACCTCAGGAAGGGCGCCTACGATTTTCTGATCACATTGACCGACGACATCACGCAACAAACCGTGTTCCAGCGGGGCACGTTTTCGCTCGTCGACTGATCCCTCCTACCGACGACATCACACAACAGGTTGTTTTTCAGCGGGGCACGTTCTCGCTCGTCGACTGATCCCTTCATCTCGGTTCGCCGGCTCTCATATGTGATGCAGTTGAATCATAACCGCCTCCCAGGGTCGTGAGCCGCAGCAACAGCGAGCGGACATACCCATGGTCTGATCCCCACGTTGATCGCCGCACTGTGCGATCAAACTACTCCCGCGGTCGGAAGCGCTTCATGAGGTCCTCCCCAAACACTTCCTGTGCCGCCAGGCGATTATGCTTCGCGCAGAGGAGCCGTAGATTCGAGACCGCGTTAGAACCGCCTCTGATAAACGGCTCGATATGATCGATCTGAAGCGCCTGGGTCGATGCACAACGCCTGCCTGTTCTGCCCACATAAGTGCATCTCCCTTCATCCCTTGCGTACACCTTATCCCGTACAGTCGCGGGAATGTGACGTGTGCGCGGTTTGGGTTTCGCTTCGCGCGATCCCGACGCGGGGCGTGGTTCCGTGCGAGCC
>CBDVBZ010000230.1:0-2061 GCA_965372355.1 uncultured bacterium
TGCGGTGGCCAGCAGGAAACGCCCGTTTGTTCACGCTGAACGGGCGTTTTGCTTTTGGGGGTGCGTTGGCGGGGGCGATGTGGTTCACACACGGCGCGGACAACAGGGGCGTTGCATCTGCCGGGTGTGTACCGAGCAGGCTTTTGTGCGGCCACCTCCGGCCGCCTAGCCCATTGTCTGGAGCCTCTTGACCCGCTCGGCCGTCGGTGGATGGGTGCTGAAGAGCTTGGCCAGTCCGCCTCCCACGAGGGGATTTACGATAAACATGTGCGCCGTCGTCGGCGACGCGCCCTGCATCGGGCGTTTCTTCGACCAACCCTCGAGCTTCTGAAGCGCGCTGGCGAGACCTCGTGGACTGCCCGAGAATTTGGCGCCGCCAGCATCCGCTCCGTACTCACGCGAGCGCGAGATCGCCATCTGGATCAGCATGGCCGCGATGGGCGCCACGATGGCTGCGGCGAGCATCTCGAGACCTCCGCCCCTGCGGCCGCCTCCACCCTGGCCACCGCCAAAGATCGCGGCAAACCTCGCCCACATGGCCAGCATCGAGATCGCTCCGGCGATCGTCGCAGCGACGGATGCAACGAGGATATCGCGGTTTTTGACATGTGCAAGTTCGTGACCGATCACACCGGCCAATTCGTCAGGATCGAGCAGCTCGATTGCGCCTTGCGTGACGGCTACGGCGGCATGCTCGGGGTTGCGTCCGGTCGCAAACGCATTCGGCGTCGATGATGGGATGATAAAGACCCGCGGCATCGGGAGCTGCGCCCTCTGGGCCAACCGCTCGACCATTTCGTATAGCTTGGGTGACTTCTCGCGTGTTATCGGCTGTGCTTTGTACCGGGCGAGCGCGATCTTGTCGCTCGTCCAGTAGCCGATGAAGTTCATGACAGCGGCGATACAGAGGGCGAGGATCGCCCCGTTCTTGCCGCCGATCCACTGGCCGATGACCACTAGAAGCGCGGTCATCATGGCCATCAGCATCCCGGTCTTGAATACGTTCATTGGTAACCTCCTGTTTCCATCGATCGGATGACGTTTTTGTTTTTCGTATTGTTACTTCTTATAAATAGTCCAGCGGGTGCCTGCCCGCAACCCAAATCGGGGTATATGACGGCGCAGACGGTGTTTGGCGGCTCCTGGAGCTCTATGCTATGGTCTTGCCATGAGGATCGCTTATTCATCGGATTTCCATTTCGAGGCGTCGGACGCCAATCGCGAGGCAGTCGAACGTATTGCGGATCGCATACGAGCGCTCTCGGCAGATGTAGTTGTCATCGCGGGGGATGCCGGCAATACGCTCGAACAGCTGGGCGAGGTGCTGTCGTTCTTTTCTCACCTGCACGTTCCCAAGTTCTTTGTTGCCGGTAATCACGACATCTGGACGGAAGAGGCCAACCCCGATATTGATAGCCGCGAGAAATACGAGGTCGAGGTTCCGAGAGTCTGCGAACAGGCTGGCTTCAACGACCTGTCTCGGGAGCCTGTCATTGTAAACAAGACCGGCTTTGTGGGAACACTGGGGTGGTACGATTACTCGTTCGCCGATCCCAGGCTCGGCCTGTCACACGACGACTACTGGCGTGGTCTCTGGGAAAACAGAATCTGGTGGGACAAGGAAATGGCATTCTGGTCACCGCGTGGTGGCGGGAACGGGACGTCGGGTGATCGCATACGCGATCCGGAGGTCTGTCAGGAAATGGTGACTACCCTGGAGTCCCACATGCGGGCCATCGAAAACAGAGTCGATCGTGTTGTTGCGGTCGTCCACACACTGCCGTTCCTGCAAACACTCCCGCGCTCCGATCCGCCGTACTTCCTGGATGCATTCACAGGCGCGGGTGGTCTTGGTCAGGTGCTCACACGGTGCCAGAAAGTGACGCATCAAATCGGCGGTCACAAGCATTTGAACGGCGACTGGCCGATCGGGAGGATCCAGAGCTCCCGCCGCACACTCGGGCGCCTGGACGACGACGCGTCTGAGGCGTCTATTGAAGAAGCGGTGAATAGTGCGGTGGGGATTATTGAGATCTAAGAAGCAGGTAACGGGTGTGGAGC